>JALNVG010000009.1 GCA_023227685.1 Bacteroidaceae bacterium | reverse complement strand
TCCACTGGCGAGTTACGGTTTGTATTATCAGTGGGGCAGGAAGGATCCTTTCCCGTCGGCCAATGCCACTACGATTAATAACGTAAGCGGTGTAACTGGCAGTGCGGCGATGTATGGAACAGAAAAAAAAGTAACAATAACTTCCGGCCCTGTAAGTATGGCAATTGCGATAGCGAATCCTACGACATTTTATGAGTACGGCACTTCATCCGTTTATGATTGGAATTCTTCTCCAAATGTGAATTTGTGGGGTAATCCCACAACAAGTATCGTGAATTCCAAGAGTCCTTATGATCCCTGTCCTGTGGGTTGGCGTGTTCCCGTATATAAGAGTGGTGTTTCTCCATGGAATGGGTTAAGTGGCAGTTGGTCTTCTAAGGTTGGTTATTCTCCGGCCTCCGGGTATCGTCATTGCAACAATGGGGAGTTCTACAACGTTGGTTCCAGTGGTAACTGTTGGGCTGCTGCGCCTAACGGGAATTATGGTTGCTATTTGTACTTCTACAGTAGCCACGTTACCTCGTCGTACAAGAGCAGCCGCGCTGCCGGCTTTGGCGTTAGGTGCTGCAGAGAATAAAAAAGAGCCCTTGTGGCTCGTGTTTGATTATTATTTCGGGCATAAATAGCCCGAAATTGTATGACCGCCTTTGGCGGTCGAAAAAAAACAAAAAAGACATTGGTTTACGAAAGAATAAAAGTATAAATAAGAGTATAAAAACAAAGAAGAAAAGAATAAGTATCGATGTAGAAAGGATATGAAAGATTTAAGAAATAGCATATCAATAGTTTATCCGAAGGTATTTCATGTGTAAAAGTCTGATCCGGGAACGAATGCCACGACTAATTTTGATATGGATAGTGGTAATCTATGTTAATCAGCTTTAATAATGAGTATTAGCATAGGTTTTTTATAAAAAAGAAGTTATTTTTGTACTACTTTCTAATTAATTAATAGAGAGTATTGAAGTGTATGAAGAAATACCTGCAAATTTTAAAGCGATACAAATTATCTGTATTAGTTTGTCCTTTTTTGGTTCTGATTGCAGTATTGTGCGAAACCATTCAGCCCATGTATATGGCTCAGATTATTGATAATGGAGTGATGCCGCGCAATTTGTCAGTCATTACGTCTGTTGGAATTAAGATGCTTCTCATATCGATAGTAGGATTGATCTTTAATGTGTGTAACGTTTATATTTCTTCCAAGGCTGCCATCGGATTTTCCACAGACTTGCGCTCCGAACTTTTTAAAAAAATACAACATTTGTCGTTTTTTGAGATAGATTATTTCGGTCCATCTTCTCTTATTACTCGTTTAACGGGTGATATTGATCGCATTCAGCAGGTAGTACTTATGGCATTGCGAATGTTGTTCCGTTCGCCAATCATGTTTATTCTTGCCCTTTACTTTGTAATTCGTACCAATCATAGTATGGCCTATTTACTATTAGCCACTGTCCCTCTATTGGTTATAAGTGTCGGTCTTATTTTGAAGAAAGGATTTCCTTTTTTCCTGAAGATTCAGCAAAAAGTGGATCGACTTAATGGGGTGGTACGCGAAAATCTGATTAATATGCGCATTGTGAAATCATTTGTTCGTGAAGACTATGAGGCTAAGAAATTTAATAAACGGAGCGAAGATCTGCGTGACACGTCTATTCATGCAGAGAATATCATAGTTACTGTTTTTCCCGTCATGCAGTTGGTGATGAATATTTCTATTATTCTACTCCTTTGGGTGGGTGGTCACAAAGTGATGATCGGCGATTTGAAAGTAGGTCAGTTGATTGCCTTTTTAAATTATTTCGCACAGATTCTTATGTCACTTATGATGTTTGCCATGATGCTGATGGTTATCGCACGGGCTTCGGCATCATCACAACGGATTACGGAAGTATTTACTACACCACTATCCTTGGATAACACTTCCGAAGGATTGCGGAACATTCATCGTATTGAATTCGGTGATATCAAATTTGATCATATCTCTTTCCATTACAAAGGGGGTGAAACAGATATATTGAAAGATATAAATATGCATATTCGTCCTGGCGAAACAATTGCCGTAGCGGGCTCTACCGGTTCGGGCAAGAGTTCACTCCTGCAACTTATTCCACGCCTGTATGACGTGACTTCGGGGTGTATACGGATAGATGGCATACCATTGCAGGATTATAATCTTGATGAATTGCACACCAACATCGCTATGGTGCTGCAACAAAACGAACTTTTCACGGGGACTATCGCTGAAAATTTGCGTTGGGGAAAGGCTGATGCCACGCTGCAAGAGATCGAAGAAGTGGCCAAGATTGCTGAAGCACATGATTTCATCACCTCGTTCACCGATGGCTATAATACACTGTTGGGCCGTGGTGGTGTCAATATTTCCGGTGGGCAAAAGCAACGTATCTGTTTGGCTCGTGCTTTATTGCGCCGACCGAAAATATTAATATTAGATGATTGTACTAGTGCTGTAGATACGAAAACCGAACTTCGTATCAGGAAGAATCTGAAAGAGAGTTGGAAAAAGACTACTGTACTTGTTGCAGCCCAAAGAATTCATACGATGTTATCGGCAGACCGCGTTATAGTACTTGACGGTGGTGAAGTAGAAGCATTCGGGGCACCTAAAGAATTGCTTGTTACTTCTAAGATTTTCCAAGAGATATACTATTCACAACAAATAGACAAATAGTTATGCCACACGGAAATCAATATAAAATAGATTCAAAGCCCAAGACTCCGGTCAAAACCATCAGACGATTGATTTCGTACATGGCTCATGAACGCTCCTTGCTGATTCTTATTTTCGTGCTTATTATTATAGGTATTGCAGCCAACTTAGCCGGATCATATATGGTACGGCCGATTATCAACAAATATATCTTGCCGGGCGACTTTCACGGTTTGGTGCGGATGCTGTTTCTTTTGGCTGTTGTTTATTTGATCGGAGTGGCAGCCATCTATATAGAATATATCATGCTTAATAAAATAGGGCAGAACACGGTGGCACGAATACGTGCTGATTTATTCAAGAAAATGGAGCATTTGCCATTGAAATATTTTGATACCCATGCCAATGGAGATTTGATGAGTCGTTACACCAATGATATTGATCGCATTAGTGATGCGCTAACCGACAGTTTGTCGGAAATGATGTCAAGTATACTTACCGTAATAGGAATTATTGCGCTTATGATCTTTATCAGTCCCATACTTACTTTTATTACGCTAATAACAGTTCCGCTCATGTTTTTTAGTGCACGGGGTATAGTAAAACGAAGTCGTAAACATTTCAAAGCGCAACAGTTTGCTTTGGGGGCATTGAATGGATTTGTCGAAGAGATTATCAGTGGACAAAAGGTGACAAAGGTTTTTGGTAATGAACGGAAAGTGGAAGCGGATTTTGACGTAATGAACAAAAAACTCAAAGTGCCGGCAGAGAAAGCTCAACTCTTTTCAGGCTTGATGATGCCGCTCATGATGAATTTGAGTACACTAAATTATGTGCTCATCACCATTGTCGGGGCTTTGTTGTCCATATACCGTGGGTTTGATGTTGGAGGTTTGGCAGCTTTTCTTCAATATTCCCGTCAGTTCGGGCGCCCGATTAATGAATTGGCAAGTTTGTATAATAACTTGCAGGCTGCCGTTGCCGGTGCTGAAAGGGTATTTCAGGTTATTGATGAATCGCCCGAAAAGGCTGATTCACCCGGAGCTGTCACGCTTAGCGAGGTGAAGGGAGATATTATCATGCATAATGTAGTGTTTGGTTATCGACCGGAAAAGATCATTCTGAAAGGTATCACATTTCATGCGTATGCAGGACATAAAATAGCATTAGTGGGAGTTACTGGAGCTGGGAAAACAACTATAATGAATATGTTTCCCCGATTTTTTGACATACAGTCGGGCGAGATAACTATCGATAACCAACCGATCGATCGGATCAGTCGTACCAGCTTGCGCCGTTCAATGGCCATCGTTTTGCAGGATTCACACTTCTTTACAGGAACAGTGCTCGAGAATATTCGTTATGGACGTTTGGATGCTACGGACGAAGATGTAATGGCTGCTGCCAAATTTACTGCTGCACATTCGTTCATCAAACATCTTCCTCAAGGGTATGATACATTACTTGAAAACGACGGTGCGAATCTTAGTCAGGGTCAACGCCAATTGCTTAATATTGCCCGTGCAGCTGTTGCCGATCCACCCATTCTTCTTTTGGATGAAGCTACGAGTAATATTGATCCCCGAAGTGAAATACTAATTCAAAAAGGATTGGACCAACTCATGCAAGGCCGTACCAGTCTCATTATTGCTCATCGTCTTTCTACAATCCGTAATGCTGATGTTATTATGGTGCTTGAACAAGGAGAAATTGTTGAATCCGGTACCCACGAGCAACTTCTTGCCAAACGTGGTAAATACTATTCGCTCAATGAAGCACAATTTAATTGAGTTGAAAGGGGAAAATTGTGAAAGGAATTTATTTGCTGAAGTAATTTACGAGAATGATTCTGTCGGAAAATGATCCATAATTCTCTTTCGGTATGTATTATAAAAAGATAGGGTTATCAAGCCGATATTTCCATTCGTATTCCGTTTTATCATCACACAAAGTGACAAGTTTATTAGGGTTGTCTGACATTAATGCACCGAATTTTCCGAGTGATCCTTTACTTGTAATTTGATGTTTGCAACTAGCGATTAAAAATAAATCCATATAGCCTTTGTCGGAGCCATTGATGTCCGAAATCCTATAATTGTTTTCTAATGGTAGCTGAGGAATTAATTTCTCTTTTACCCATCTCGGTTCATCAGAGAAAAAGAAATATGTTGGCGCTTTTATTTGAGCATTCATGTACTTTATAGCCGATATAAAGTATTGAATGGAGGCTGGTGTTCCGTATGCCGGATGTGCTACATTCAAGTCTCCTCTGCGTACATGAACGGCAACTGAGTCTTTTGTTTTTATGATTTCCAGGTAGGCTTTTTGATTGGCCTTATCCATGATTTTGATATCCGATTTAAAATATGCAGGAATCATTTCTTTCCAAAGGATGAGGGGAGCGTGGTAATAACCTCCGAGATAAGCGGGAGGTGTGGATTTTAAGTAATTTAGCTGGTCGATATCCTTATCATAATAATTGTTGAAATGATAAGAATTTAGCATATAGATATGTCTTTCCATATTTGTCATAGATGTAAATCTTAAATATGGATATGCCTTTAGTAAATCAAAGTTTCTGGCAAAGATACCGTTCGGATCTTTAGAGCAGTTTTCAAAGAAATATAAATCATACATGACTTTATATCCTTTTTCTGCAAATTGTTGGCCAATAAGATATTGATACATCTGCGAACATATACCACCGTCCATCAAAACTACGATTTTGGGAGTGAGAACATGTAATTTGAACAAAAGTCGGATGATGGACTTAAAAAAATATTTAATGGCATTCTTCATCTTTATTTGTTTTGATGTTTATATATATCCCATTATTCGATAGGCGGAATCGCCGATCCATTCGTTTAATAAATCTTCCCAATCTACTGTAGCACTCCATTTTGGATAGAAATCTCGGTGGTTGAATTTTTGGGGCTTATCATATATGTTGACGGGAAAATAGTCGGGGTGTAATCCGACTTTAGCAAAACAAAGCAAACTACGCTTGATATGTGAAACGGAAGTAATTAAAATGCAATCTTTATCTGATATATTTTCTTCTCTAAGTATTTTTGAAGTATAACTTGCATTTTCTTTGGTATTACGGGCTTTTTGTTCGAGGATAAAAGTGGTTCTCGGAATACCGATTTGTTTCATATATAGCAAGAACAGTTCAACTGTAGAACTGCCATCTGACTGTATGATTGAAGTGGGGTCACCGGTAATTAAAATTCTTTTTACTCTACCTGTCTTGTAAAGGCGTACGGCTTCCCAAAGTCTATCGGCTTTGTCTTGTTTATATCTCATTTGATGAGTTTCTTTGTTCATCGAACCAAAACCACCCATGACAATAGCTAATTTATATTGTTTTGTTGTATCAATTTTAGCGGTGGAATAATTTCTGACCGTAAGATGTTTTATATAGCTAAATAACGGATGATCTGTAAAAATAAGGAAGATGATAAAACAAAGGGTGAAACAAGTTCTCTTTTGTTTTTTCTTTTTTAAAAAGAAGGCTATAATCAGCAGGAGAAGAATCCAACTGATAGGAGATATGAATAAATGAAGAAGTTTGGATATTTCAAAAAACATTTTTTATGAACGGGTTTATTTGATTAATATTTATCAATTTCATTTTTTAAAAGTGCATAGGATTTTTCCCAGGTGAATTGCTGAATATTTCTATTCCCGGCTTCGGCAATACGTATACGGAGTGCATCGTCTTCTATCAGGCGTATCATGTTTTCTGCCAGTTTTTGGGGCTGTTTTGTCGGACTTAATAGTGCTGTTTCGTTATCTGAGGCCATTTCTTTATAACCATTGTTATCCGTACAGACAACAGCACAGCCGCATATCATAGCTTCGCCTACTGTTAGTCCCCAGCCTTCGGTCAGACTTGTGCCTAAAAAAATGCCGGCTTCATTATATATTCGATTGTGAAGCTCTTTTGAGGGTTGCTGATAGAATTTATACCAATCGGGAAGATTCATCGGGGGTGGGTATACACTGAATAAGTTGACATGAAGTTGAGGATATCTCTTTTTGACAATTTTCAAGGCCTTGAATCCGTCGGCACAACCTTTCCATTTGGAAGTGTGAAACATCATGGTTACGCAAAACTTATCTTTGTCGGGAATATCGATATCTTTGGTAAAATAGTTGAAATCAAATCCGTTGGGAATGATCGTGCACCTTTTGCCAACTTTGGTAATGATTCTCGATAACCATTTAGAGATAACAATCTTATGCAGGGGCAGGCAATAGGTATTTATGACTTCTTCATCGGAGTATAACCAATTTTCGAAATGTTGAAGAAAATAATACTTTTTCTTTTTCTTGTTGTATTTATTCACATAGATTGCCGTTTGAGGTGCTGTCGCAATGTAAATATCGGCATTCGGTATGAAAAGACGATTTAAAGAATAAACATGGATTTCTTTCACGCGTTTATCTAATTCGAACCAGCTTGCATCGCATTGTTTATGTGTCATTGCCTTTAAAACATACTTGATGAAAGCTTTGCATCTGATATGTATACTCTTATCTCTCCAGAATGAAATAGCCGGATAGATGATGGAAACTTGATATTCGTCATCAACAAATCGATTGGCATATTCATATATTACTTTGAAACCGCCTATCGGTTCATATGGAACTGATGGCATAATAAAAGCGATGTGTTGTTTCATTGTTCATTAAATTTTATAGCTTTTTGATAGATTCGTATTAGTTTGTTGTATACTTCATCTCTCGAATATTCGCTCTCTGCTTTCAAATGACCGGATTCTCCCATCTCTTTACATCTTTGGATGTCAGGATATAGATTTTTTATAGCCAGAGAAAGTTCGGCCACATTTCCCGGTTGAACTAATAATCCGTTTTCATGATCATCGATAATGGATAACATGGCACCGATACGTGTGGAAATGACCGGACGTTTGAGTATCATAGCTCTCAGAATAACATTAGGAAAGCCTTCATACCATTTGCTTGGTACGACAATTATTCTTGACTGAGAAAAAAAACGATTGAGCTCATCACCTTTCTTGAATCCTACAAATTCAAGATTCGATGGTAGGAGAGCAGGTTTTATGAAGTTGATATCAAGGTTTCCTGCTACTTTAAATGGTATTTCCGGAAGAGATTTTGCGGCTTCTAGAAATTCGTAAATTCCTTTTTCCGAACTTACTCGTCCTATAAAACTAACCCATTCGCCTAAAGTATCTTCTTGGGCGACTTCAATGTTTGGCGAAATGCCCGGAAGTATCTCAATATGCTTTTCTGATATGCCCCGACTGATGAATTTTTGTTTTTGGAATTCTGATTGTACGATAAAGATATCTACTCCATCAAGTATTTTTCTGCTTTTACGAGCATAACAATTTCTTAATGCGTAGCTTATACTTTTAAATATATTGTTTAGACAATTCTTTCGTATGCACCATGTTTCTTTTCCTTTGCCGAAACATTTTTCGCAGACTAACCCCTTGTTGTCAATACATAATCCGGTGGGACAGAACAGGCGATAATTTGGGCATCTCATCACTGTCGGAATATTTCTTTGTAGTAACGGCCTAAATAATGAGACAGATAATAGTGGATAGATATTTTGTATTTGTACGATATCCGGTTGGTATTCATCTAAAACTTTAGCCAGTTTTCTTGGAGTTGACGGGTTATAAATTCCTGTAAAGAAGGCTTTGATATGTCCCCGAAAGTTGAAATATACTTCCTCTGAACTTCGCTTGAACCAGCGTACCTCATGTCCGTGACTTTTGAGGAGGTCTACAATTTCTTTTGAGGCATTTTCTTCTCCGCTTGTTTTGCCATATTCATTATGTATATAGAGTATTTTCATCGTTCGGAAATGATAAATTTTAATTTACCTCTTTTATTTTCTATACTTGTTACTTCATTTATCCGCAGAAGTTTGTCGTTATGGATGCGTTCTTTTAATTTATTGAAGGTATCATCGATTACTTCTTTTTTATTCATGCAGTGGTCAAAGAATAAAATATTGATATCGATAGATGAGTCTTTTCTTTGTATAATTTGGAATTGTTTTACCTCATCGGTGTGATTATCAAACAGACAGGTCAGATATTCTCCCGAAAGAATTGTTCCGTCGGGCATGATAAGTTTTTCAGATATCCGTCCTTTGACCTTGTCCATCAGTGGCAGGTTCATTCCACAACTGCATTTATGGGTTAACATCCTACTCTCGTCGCCGTTTTGATAGCGTATCAAAGGAAAGTAGAATTCATTCAGATTAGTGAATGTTACTTTACCGTATTCTCCTGTTGGCAACGGTTTATTGTCTTCTCCAAGTATTTCAACATAAACACTGTCTGCAAAGATATGCAATCCTTCTTTTTGAGGACATTCGGCGGCTATGAAGTACATCTCACTACAGCCGTACTGATCACAAACGGGGGCTTGAAAAGCTTTCGCTATTTTTGCTTCAACTCCCTTGGTTATAGGAGCTGCTGTTAACCAAATTACTTTGGGCTGATGTTCTAAATGAATATTGTGTTCCAAAAGATAATTGGCAACAGTATCTAAGGCGCCTACGTATCCGTGTATTAAATCGGGCTTTATGCGGTTGAATTTGTTTATAAAGTCCAATATACGTTTCTCATTTATTTGGGTTGCATCAAAACGGATTACTCTCTGCGGATAATAAATGAAATTCAATGCCATCATTTGCAAACGGGAGGCATGTATATTTCTATAAAAGGTGGCCATATTGACATTTGGCGATAATCCCCACCAGTTTAATATTCGCCATTTTGGAATTTCCCGAATCAGATTTTTAGTGAATCCTACTTTTACGGGTGTACCTGTACTTCCGCCGGTGGTAGAAATGCGGAGTTTTTCTTTGTCTATTTCCGTTGAATAGAATTCATTGTAATGGTCAACAAGATCTTTGCGAGTGAGAATGGGAATTTTTTGAATATCTTTTTCTGTAAGTATGTCATTCGGTTGTATTCCTGCTGCCTTATATTTCTTTGTATAATAGGGTATGTGAGTGTAGGCATAATCGAAAATCGTTTTGAATTTTTTGAAACTGATGTCTTTTAATTCTTTCTCACTGAGTGTTTCAATCTTCAATGCTTCATCGAATTGGCTGATTGCTCCATTCTTGGCTAATTGATACTTAAGTAAAAACAACTTTGTTTTGAGATTCATTTTCAATCTGTTTTTTTGATACTCATTTGACAAGCCTCCCAAATACCGTTGGCCGCAATTTCAGGGGTGTGATGTGATATGATTTCTATTGATTGTTGTCCCATCTCTTTGAATTTTGCTTTATTTTTATAACTATTCATGAGTGCATCAATGATAGATGATTTTTTTAAAGGGTTGAAGATCCATCCGTTTTTCTCTTGAACCAATTCCGGCCAACAACCATTATATTCGGAACATAAGACAGGTAATCCGCAGGACATTGCCTCCGGTACGACAAGGCTCCAATTGTCTTCCAGGGTCGGTATGATAAAACAATCAGCTGCCTGGTAGAACATGGATATTTTTTCGTAATCAATGCGGCCTTCAAGTGTGACATTGGGAATTTGTTTCTCATGAATGAATCGACTGATTTCCTGTTGTTGTGATCCGTTGCCGATAAGGATTAGTGACGCATCTTTTAATCCGGCATCTTTCCATGCGCTCAACATTTCTATGATTCCTTTTCTTGGAATTATTTGTCCTACATATAGATAGATGAGTTGATTATTTGTTAATTTTTTCCTTAGTGCTTGTGTCTCTTGCGCGGTAATGGAAGCGATTTTATGCATCAGTTCGGTAGTATCGGCGGTCATGTGACCGAAAGTGATCTTGTTTTTGTCAAAGCCTAAACTTCTTATGTATTTGCCGCATAATGATCCGCTACAGTCTATGGTATCTATCCAATGTAATGCTAATTTGCGATATGTTGTTCTTATAAGGCCGGCATTTCTTTCTGTATGCATGGTTCGTTCATAACACATGACGTGTGGAATTTTTTTTGTGGCACGGATGTAGAGTGGTGCATATGTCCATTGGAAGAATCCGTCGGATATCATCACATCCGGCTGACTTTCTATAATAGCTTTGATCAACCCCGGCTGGATAGGAATTCTTAATGTTTTATTGGCCATGCCGGCGTTGTCTTTCTTTTTACCGCCGATCCGATATTCACCGGTTAGTTCGATGGCTCTGTTTCCAAGAATTGCCTTAATTTTATTGCGTACCTTTTCGGGAACGACATCTTTGTAATAAATCAGGGTTAAATGGTTATCGCATAATCTGTTTAATGCTGCATAAACAGGAATTCTATAATCAAGAAAGCTACGAGTGACCCAAGTGATTTTAGTCATCTTCATCTTCATCATTTTCATCCTCTATTTCATCGAGGTCCTCATCCTCATCAATATCTTTGGTATAATATACGTAAAAAGAACATATAAGGATATATGTGAACATGACTGATATCCATGCTCCGAAAACACGTGTACCAATGCCCGGGTTACCAATACTTTCGAAGAAGCCGAAGATGGCAGTACCGATTAATGCCGGTTTGTATTTTACCGGTATATGTTTGTTCTTGGAAGCTATAAATACCTGTATAAAGAAAAGTGCTAAGAAAATCACTCCGATAATTCCTTCACCAAGCAAAGCTGACAGAAATCCATCGTGAGTGCTGATAACACCTGTCCGGTGCCATTGATGTTTGATTAAATCTGTTTCACCGCTTACAAAACCATATCCTAATATCGGTTTTTTCTTTGCTGAGGCGAAAGAATATTCGTATATTTTGTCGCGGCCACTTGTATATTGTGCACCAACTCCTTCTTTATCATAAAATATTGTCTTTTTTAAGAAAGCTTTTCCTCCCATCATAGTTGCAGCAACAACAATGATTGCAATGGCTGTAAATAATAATGATTTCTTTTTGGCATTGCCATAGGCTAGTCCTATGAAACCTGCTGCTATTCCGATCCACGCAACTGTTGAACCGGCAAAAATACTAAAGATTAGAATCGTTAATTTTATATACCATTGTTTTGCATGATATAAGGCTAAGAAGAAGAAAGCAGTGGCTATCATTTGGCAGGCTTGCAATATAATGTCGATATCGTGTGTCCATCGAAGATAAGAAAAAATTCGAACTAATATATAAATAAAGACAAACCATAAACTCCATTGTATTGCTATGTTTACATCCTTGCTTTTAAGCAGTTCATTAAGGGTGGCTACCATAACAATGGTCATAGCAAAGCATTCTATAGCTCGATATATTGTCAATGCTAAATTTACACTCCACAAGCAGCTTATCAGTCCCAAAGCTGTGTAAGCCAGGAACCATTTTAACGGGCTTTTGAATAATACAAGATAGGGAAAGCTTGGCTTTGGATCATCTTCGTCATTATCATCGTCTTTTTCTATGATTTCTCCGTTTTCATCTCTCTCTTTATTTGAGTTTGATATGCTTACAAGGCCGACGAGCATACATATAAAACTATATATAATGAATACCATGGCAGAAAGATCTATGGTTGCATAAGCATCTGCAGTATCTCTTCTCCTGGAAAAAATCAAATAAATAAAAGGGTAGGCTAGAAGCATATATCCCGGTGTACCACCCATCGAAAGTAATGATTTCTTTTTCTTTGGGCTTTCTTCTTCTTCTTCTTCTTCTTCTTCTTTGTATGTATTTTCGTATTCACTCATTGTTCTTATTTTTTATGAAATTCGCGATAGATGAGAAGTGAAGAAACTATCCGCCAAAAGAAACGGTTTTTTACACCTATGCGAAGTACTCTACTTATTATATCGTGAGGGAAGTCTTTTTCGTATTTTTTAATTTCTTTATAAGCAATTTGAGTACGTTGGGAAAGTATCATTGAGTAACAAAGGTTTTTAGCAATTCTTCCTCTGGCATGTAAGTATCCTTGAGATAATGGTTTAGAAATATTATTTATTATTCGTCTTTCCCACGTTTCTACTGTAGGGGCAGAGGCCCATCGTAGTTTATTCTTATTCAGCCATCCAATTTTGTTGGTAACGGCTGTGCCATCACTGACAAATAATACTTCGGGTAAAAAGGCCCATTTGCCAAAGGTTGCCAGGTATCCCCAGAATTCAAGGTCTTCTGTGATTCGCAATTCCGTACGTTGTCCATTGGTTTTCTTTACGATTTCTGTTCTCATCATTACACTTCCCGTGCAGATATGGTTTTGATCAGCCCAAAAATTGAAAAAGTCATCAAGGATAATGGCTTGAGATAAATTTGTATAATATTGGGGTACGATGATTACACCCTTTCCTTTGATAATATGTTTTTGCATTACGCTGACAGCAACCAATGAAGTATTGTTCTTTAATACAGAAATTGTTTTTTCTATAAATTCGGGTAACCAATAATCGTCTGCATCAATAAAGGTGATAAATTCTCCTTTGGCTATTGCTATGCCCTTATTACGTGCCGAAGCGGGACCTGTATTTTGTTGTTGGAGTAGAATAATGCTTTTTTCTTTTCTGCCTTTTATGATTTCTAATGAGTTGTCGGTACTCCCATCGTCTACTATAATAACTTCTAATTGATAAAGTTTTGTTTGGGCAAAAACGGCATCTAAGCATCTGTTTATTAATAGAGCTGCATTATAGACCGGAATGATAACTGTAATATCAATTTTATTGTCCATTATTTCTTATTAAAGGTGTTTATTTTGATATTTTATTACTCCTCAACCATAGCCAATCTTCTTCTGTACCCCAATCCTGATATCCTTTTACAGAAATAGGGCGGAAATTAATTTTATTCAGCAACATAGAGTAAATGATGTGTGATATATATATACCTTTTTTGCAATTTATTTTCTTATACTCCTGAATAAATGCATCCGCATCTTTGAAAATATATCCTCCGGCACAAAAATGGCGGCTGATGATTTTTTTCTCTATGATATTTGTAATATAGTACATATCGTCTATTGTTACATAACTCTTGTTTTGGGGGTTAACTTGTTTGAGTGCATCAAGAGGAAAGGTGCAGATATAATTTCCTATTTCTATGTTTCCTGTAAAATAGCTATCGGCATCTTTTACCATAAATGCACCATGAATATGTGCTGTTTCCAAACTCTTGACTATAGTTTCGGGTTGGCTTTCGGTCGGTTCATCTAAAATAATAAGTTCTGCTTTCCCTAAGAGATTTGTTCGTTTAAATTGGATATTGAACATTTCATTTAGGTAATAGGGATCGTTGTGTTTCTTAAGAATGGTGAAGTATATTTTATCAAATATATCTAAATTCAATCCCAAAATAGATTTGATACAAAGCATAATACCATCCGAATTTAAATTGAACAAATAAGGCATAGTGTTGCTGTACTCTTTTTTATCAGCTGCGATAGGAACGATTAATTGAAAACTCATATTTTTACCAGGTTTGAAATGACTTTTTTTAAATAATTGATGATCGGTTGTTCATGGGCATATTGCATAATGCGAAGGAAATTCATGATTTGAAATGTATGATAATAATCCCGATACCACTTATACCTTGAAAATATTTCATTTAGATTCGTATCTATTTTTTCAGCAAGAATCATCATGCGTAGTTTATCGTAAGTACCTGCATACATTAGGGTTGACCATAAATAACAAGTATCTTGGCGAATTTTTACCATATCTATTAATGGTGATTCAATAAATGAATCAAGAAAATCTATGAGATAATAATTTGTGTCGTTAAATAAAATATTCGAGAAAGTGAGATCTCCATGGCAACTGCCTATGGGTATTTCTATTTGTGTGGGCAACAAATTGAATGAGACTTTTGATTGTTTCATCAAAGAGTCTATTTCGATGTCCTTTCCGGTAAATTTATTTTCTTTTATTTTTTTATAAATATCCTCAAATTTCTTTTGAACAATAGTTGTATCAATCGTTGAAAGTTTTGAGCGGGCAATTTCTTCTTCAATAAAGGTCGTGATAGAAGTGATGAAATATTCCATTTTCTCAAAGCCGGATGTTTCAAAATATGCTATGAAATTCTTAGAATAAATGTATTCCATTTTTACTTTGATGGAATGGTTATCTTTTTTAATGGCATAGATATGAGGAATGCGTATGTGTCGATATTCTTGTTTTTCGGCTTGTTTTTGTTTTTCGGTTTGCTGATAAAGTCGGTTTATATAATCTTTATTTTCGGAACCTTTAATTATGTACAATTCAGAATTCTCTGTAACTATATCAATAGAACAACCGGAATGGCCTTTTACTTCAATTTCCATAGAATTAGAGTTTAATATTAATATAATTTGCACCGGTTGCTCTGGCTGCTTCAATTCCAATAGCCGTATCTTCAAAGATTAGAGTATGTGTGCCGTCTGTTTTAAAGTGATGAATAATTTTTTGATAGACTTCAGGGTTTGGCTTGCCTTCTTTTACATCTTCTCCAGCAAGAATTAAATCGAAATCATTTGTTGCATGAATAAAAAGGAGTGCGTTTTCCAAGTTCTTTTTTCTAGCGGTTGAGGCAATTGCCGTATGTCCGCCATTTTTTTTAAAGGCTCTGATGAAAGTGAGTAATGGTGTATTCACTTTTAAATAATTAAAAAAATCGGGGTAAACGTCGCTTTTAATTTCTTGTATATGTTTCCGTATTTCCGGTTCCTGAATATTCATCTCATTCATGAAACGTTCGAAACGAAGGCCGAAAAGTTTACGATATTCTTCTTTTGTTAAGTTTAACCCACAAGAAGAAAATGCTTTTTGATAGGCATGCAGATTAGCGTCGAAGGTATCGACTAATGTTCCGTCGAAGTCGGTAATTAATAATTGTATTTCATTGCCTTTTGTCATACTTGTAAATTCTTTTTTAATTCTTCAGGGGTACCGTAAGAAAAATAAGTATCTGTTTGGGCTAGTTTAACGGTTTCTCCTCGTTTAATCAATGTGTTGAATAGCAAAGATACATAAAATTCCGGTTTATTAAAGTCTTTATCATTTAATAGTTGATGGGTTGCAAACAGAAAACTTTCTGCCTTGGAAAAAAAATAGGCACCACAAAGTGCATGATTGGAAATTACTTTTTTCTCTGCTGTTCTCTTAACGATTCGTGTTGTTTCATCTATTTCTGCATAGCTATATATGGGAAGGTCGGCATAAAAAGAGACTAACATTCCTCCGTTAACTTTATTTATCGGTTTGTTGAGTATATTGGAAATACTTTGATCAAATTCGCGGCTTTTAAATTCTAAATCACAGTCCAAAATCAAAATAGCATCTTCGTTATCTATGGCGCACAATGCCTTCATACATGTTTCTACTGCTCCCCGTGTTGTTTCTTTTACTGAAAAGACTTGCGCTTTAGGATAGAATAATTTTAATTCTTTATCTATTTGATAATTTTCAATATGATCTTGACGAACAATAAAAGAATATTTTTTATCCCCCGTGATTTTATTAGTGCTGTTGATAGCACGTTGAAACAGAGATTTATCTTTGAATTGAATTAATGGTTTTGGAATGTTATATCCTTCTTTTAAGAATCGTGAACCTTCACCGGCCATGGGCATAATGATATGTAGTGGTCTCATTATTATTCTATATTTGATTTAAGTTCATGGATTTTCTCATTTCTTTGATCATTTTATCTACTACGATGTTCCAACGATAGTGGTTGATGACAAATTTTTGTCCCTTCAATCCCATCTCTTTTAAACGATTTTTATCAGATAGGGCATCTTCTATAACTTGAGCGATTTCTGTAGGGTTCTCATTTTCGGCTATAAATCCCCATTTCCCATAACCACTGAATTCAGGTACGGCAAAACGATTAAGACCCATGATCGGGGCCTTGTTGGCCAAAGCTTCCAAATAAGTGATGCCGTTGGGCTCATGCAAACTCGGCATTGTATATAGGGTGCATTGTTGAAAGAGTTCTACGGTTTTTGTTCTCGGATAGTTATCATAAAAATCTACTCCATCAATAGTTTCTTTCATTGTTGTGCCGACTACAGCCAGACGGACTTGTTGTCGATGACTTCTTACGATTTTAAATGCGTCTAAGAGAAGATATAGTCCTTTATAATATTCGGTTCCTTTTCTTAAAACGATAAGTAGAAGTTCTTTTTCATAATCTTTCGGTCCTTCATAGGGCTTGACATTGATGCCGAAACCAATATTAATGACTTTATCAGGACTTAGATTGTAGTCTTTGATAAATCCTTGTCTTGTCCATTCATTTTGAGTGAAAACGATATTCATTTGCTCAAGTTGAGCTTTTGTAATCCGGTTATAATCTTTTAAAAAGTATTGTCTTCCTATTCGCGTATCTTCTTTGCAATAATTAAGGTATTGGGAAACGTGAGAATCGGTGTAAACAGCAAATAGGGATTCTCTTTTCTCCTTGGGAAGGATGAAATCACTTATAAATAAGGTGAAGTCTCTTTCTGATGTTAGTGTAGAGTTAACTTTATATCGGGCAAACGGGCGAAGCCATTTTTCTCTGCACGAGTTATATAAGAAGAAATATGGTCTGAATATAAAATGGTAGATTCTTAATATCCATTTATTCATTTCCCAATTTATGCATTTTAATTCGATGTCTTCATGCTTCGAAAATTCTTCTTTTAAAGCATGAGGAGTACCCGACCAAGCCTTGGGATTGTCGCTTGAACCTCTGCTTGCCAACGTAAGTTTCATTTTTTATTATCTATTATTTCGTTAAAAAGTTCAATCCATTTTTTACCGATGTGAGATAAGGAAAATTTATTGATGCTTTTTTCTCCGTTAGTTGCTAAACGTAAACGATAAGGCTCATCTTGTATTAGTTTGATGAGTGCTGCTGCTGTTTGGTCAAGATCTTGATAAGTAACGATGATTCCGTTATAATCATTGATGATTATATCGTGAAGAGATGAAAAAGAATCCATAACTATTGGTACAACGCCCGTTTGTAAACATTCTGTTAGAGTGAGACCAAATCCTTCGAATTTTGAAGTCATTAGGAAAAGCGATGCTTTTTGGTAATAAGGATAAGGGTCCTGAGCATTTTCTAAAAAAACGTTTTTCAATTTTAAATGCTTTATCATTTTCTGATAGTATGATTTATCCGGCCCGCTGCCAACAATAACGAGTTTCCAATCGGGTATTTGTATCTCAATTTTTCCCCATATTTTTAGAGAAAGAGATAACCTTTTTTGCTTTTCATAGAGTCTTGCTACAATTAATACAATTTTTTCTTTCTTTGTATTATTTTGTTGAACTATATCAAAAGATAATGGATTTGCTATGACTCTGATTCTTTTTATGTTTTCTAATCCTAATTTTTCTTGATAATCAGTGATGTATGAATTGGAGAGTAATATTGTACGGTCGGATAATTGATAGCTTGTCTTATGGATATTTTTTAATTTATTCATGCTTTTACTTGCGTAAATAGGATAGAATAAAAAAATAAATATTTTTTTTATTATACTGTTAGTCTCGGATATGCCTTCGCTGACTGACAAAGGATTGAATACCGGATTAGAATGGAAAGCCGTGATTATATGGCAAGAAGTATCTTGAATAGAAACATTAATGCGAGGAGTTAGATAAAAGTTGCCTTGATTGATCAGTATATCTATCTTCTCGTTTATAATAAAAGTTCTTAGCTTTTCATTGAAAAAATTGTCTAGATCGATACGTTCTACCTTGGCAAAAGACATATCTTTATCTTTCATCGGCATATTTCCGTGAAGAAATAAATTAAATGATTGACAACCTTGTTCCTTAAAAAAGGATGAAAGTTTTTTAGTAACTCTTTCAATGCCCCCGGAACTGACATTGGGATATAGATTTGTCAGGAAGAGTATATTCATCGACGTAATTTTATTTTAAGCTGTTTGGCCGTTTCTTTAAATGTGCTTTTGAGATTCCTGATTATTTTTTTTAAATGAAAGACAACATACCAGTAACTTTTTATAATTAGTGTTGATTTATAGACTCCACCTGGAATCCAGTATGAAACAGGAGTGTTGTGGATGAAAAATTGATTGATTACTGAAAAGGTAAGTGGCTTAGCCAGTAAATCCGTGTCATTGTCATTATGTCCCATTGCATAGGGATGAAGCCCCAATGTATTTAGGATAAAAGTTGATGGCTCTCTGCTTTCTGTTAATAACATTTGTGTTATTTCTTTTCCTCTGTCTAATGTTAAGTTAAAGGAACAAATAGCTTTTGTAAATGTATAAGTAAATTCTATAATTTGTTTATGATAAGCTTCTTGTCCCCAAGCAGATAATTTACAATACGGGGATAAAATAGGTGTTATAATACCTGTTTCATCTTCTTGGTAATTATAAGTACTTCCATGATCGGATGCAGTGATTGCTTCGAGAAAAACAATTTCTTCGTGAAGATGCATCACTTGATCCAAATAGAAATTTTTTTGATTTTTTTCAGATGTTTCTATTGAATATCTGTTTTTATAATCTTTATTGCTTCCTAAATAATGATAGGTGAGTGAAATATCCGGTTGAACATTGCAAAGAAAGTTATATAGGCAATCCTGTGATTTGCCCGACCAGCCAATATCAATCAAAACATGATCTGTTTGATTGAAAAAAGATTGCTGAATTAAATAATGTTGTAATAATGAACGAACGTGATTGCATTCGTTTAAGAGTTGTTCTTCAATTTTTGTTCCTTTTATAAGATCCAGTATTTTATCTCGTTGTTTTTTTGTCAGTTTTTGATGGATGGAATTGATTTTGATCTCGGAAATGGTTTTGTTTAATAGTTTGATATCTATGTTGAATCTTTTGATGAAGGTAGCCAAGTCGGGTAAGAAATCTTTAATAAGGATTTCTGATTCTTTATTTATATGATTTATAGCTACCAAATAACAAACTTGTCTGGAGAGATGCAGATATTTTAATTGAATATCGATTTCCTTTATTTTGCAGATTTCTTTAGCAATTTTCAGCAATATATCTCCGTCTCGGGCTACAAAATATAAACAATGTATATGATTGTTGACAGCCCAGTTTAAAATATAATTGACATAACCATAAAGCAAAGGAGCTGCAAAAGAAGAACCAAAAATTTCTATTTGCGATAAATCTTCTTTTGTTCTTTGGCAAATGGATGTGCCCAAGGTGAATTGAGTGTATAAACTTGTTTCACAAAAAATGTTCTTCTCGTACTTTAATTTTTCAGGAAAGATATATCTTTCTGCCCGAATGCCTAGCTTTTGAGGAATTTTATAGTCGGAATAATAATTGTCGCCAAGATGGAAGATTTGTGATAATTTTATTTTTTCTTTTTCTGCAACACTTAGAAATAGATTTCCTGTGTATTTGCATACTTTTTGTTCTGAAGAAACATATATTTTGCAAGTAGTAAGTCTCGGTTCAATGTGACCTAATATTTCTTTTATTTGATCACTAGAAAGATACATATCGCTGATAAAAACAACGTGTCTTTCTTCATCCAATAGTTTTAATACTTTATTTATATTTTTGATAATTCCTCTTGCCAATATACATTCGGTTTCTATTTCCAGATCAATTAGAAGTTGATTTTGTCTTTGGGATAAGTTGAACTTTTTTTGTATTTTAGCGTATATTTCATCTAAAGTAATATCTTCGGTAATTGATTGCTTACGTGCCAGTTGTTCGGCCAAAACACGTTGTGTGTAAAACGTATTGATTAATTCCGGTGGTAAATTCCGATCTTTTAGCCGTTGTTGCATGGCTAAAAAAACACCTTCTGGAGTAGCCGTAAGACGAGTGATCAAGGTGTTGAATATGTCGAAAGAATAAAGAATAGTATCTTTCATTTTTATAGTACTGTATCGTGGGGTTAAAGATGTATGGTAGCCCATAATTTATTTTCCACACAAATATCTTTTAAGGTGATGATTTCCATAGAGTTAGTAAACCTTTTTTCTTTCTTTAATTTCCATAGCTGATGTTTTAATTTCCGGAAATTTTTGAAAGAATTTAGAAATAATTTAGTACGTTTTATGGGACTTGATGTTATATTTCTGATTTTTTGAATTTTAGGAAATAAATGATGGTTGGTATATACTTCAATAATTTGTTCTTTTTTTTCTAGCAAAATATTAAAATCACTACTCTTATAGTAATCTATTTTTCTGTTCAATTGTTTTTTAAGATAAGTATATTGTTCTACCAGGAGGTGATTTTTGTATTTTTCCAGGTCATCGAACATCTGTATATAACTTTGTTCGCACCATTTCATATAATTAATTTCTTTCATTAAATAAGTACTGAAATCGGAATTTTCTCTTTTTTTTACAGTAGGTGTATCAATTAATAGTAAATCGCCCAGGAGCAGAGAGCGAAATTGGAGCATAACATCATCTAGTCCTGAATTGGAAATTGGACCAAAAATATCCCATAAGTCACGTCTATAACATGCGTTGCATCCGGATAATTGTAATACTTTTGAAAAATTGAACGGATTGTTAGCGAAAACATGTCCTGTTTCATCTATTTCATATTCGGCAGTTCCGATATATGATATGTTGGGGTGGCTCTGAATAGCTTTATATACAATTTCAATTCGTTGAGGTAAAGATTCATCATCGCAATCCTGGCTGATAATCCATTGCCCTTTAGCCATGTTCCAAGCTATATTACGATTGCCCGAAATTCCGATATTTTCTTTATTTCTATTTAGAATGATCTGGTGGGGGCCCTTGTAAGATGAGACGATATCTTGAATAATTTGATATGTGCAGTCTGTAGAATGATCATCGGAAATGATGATTTCTACATTCGGGTAGGTTTGGCTCAGAGCATTTTTTATAGCATTTGCTATGACAGCTTCCTGATTATATGTGATTAGACACATGGAAAATAGAGGATACATATTATTAAAAAGGATATTTTTCGTCTATTAAGTCATCTATCATATAGCGAAATATATGATTTGATGGAGTTTCTTTATTTTTGCTTTTCTTTAATCTCATAGGCTTGATTATTCTGATAATTTTGAAAGATAATAAAGTCGTTTTAAGTCTTTTTTTGAATGATGGATGCACTTTGTTTTTATTAAAAAGATACTTTGTTTTTTTTATTATATCATTTGTTTTTAATACCTTAAGTGTAAGTGTCTCACTGACTTTTTGTCTTTGAAATAAATAGATTATTCCTTTTATTCTTGATTTTAATAATTCGTATTTTTCTTTATCAATGAGTTTTAAGTCTGTTGCTTTTTCCAAATCCAATAGTCGTTGTTCGTTAGTTTCTATTAGGTTATCTCGTAATTTAAGTAAATGAGTTATGCCTTGAACAGCATCATGAGTTATCGGAGAAGACATGTTTTGTTGATGTAAACGATATTTTACCGTAGGGGTATCAATTAAAATGAGTTGACCCAGCAATAAACATCTGAAAGGATAAACCGTATCTTCAAAGGCTTTCTTTTTAATTATTGGACCGAATTTATTAACTAAAATTCTGCTCCATGCAGCTGTTGCGCCTGTGATACAATTTTTATCTCTGAATCCCCGATATCGTTTGTTTGTAATATCTTGACCATGTATTTCAAAGTAGCCGGTACCTATTTCATATGCTTGAGGATTATTCTTAATTTGTGTGGCTATTAGGCTTACTCTATTACTCAATGATATGTCGTCTCCGGCTGAAACAACGAACCAATCGCCATTGCTTAATGAAATAGAGGTATTCAAATTCTCGGCAAGACCGACATTCTGTTTGTTTTGATGAATAATTACTTTATGTGATGTTTTGTATGTTCTTAATGTCTCTTGAATAATTTGCAAGGTGTGGTCAGTAGAATAGTCATCCGAGATGAGAATTTCCATATTTGAATAATCCTGTGAGAAGGCAGCAATGATTGCATCTTTAATGAATGATTCCTGGTTATAAGATAGAATGATGAATGAAATATAAGGTTCCATATTTTATTCTCTGTTATTTCTTTGAAAAATGATTGATGCTGTTGTTTATTAAGCTTTTTATATTTACTCTTTTATTCAACTCGTAGTAGGCTAGGTAGCAGGAGGTGAAAAACAGTAAGGTGCCTACTGAATATTTAAAGATAGAAGAGGTAAATAAGACTAAACAAATGCTTATGACAGATAGTATGAATTGAGGTATCAGTAATTTAAATATGGTTTTATTTAAATGTAATTGATATTTCTTTTTACAAATAATCCATACTTGTAGAAAGTAGATTACGTAAATGGCAAAAAAGGATATACCAAGTCCTGTCAATCCAAAGAAATGGTAACCGATAATGTTAAAAAGTAGGGTATATGATGAGGCTGAAAATTCGCTCCAGAAATATAATTTAGTATCAGCTTTTGATAAGAAACAAAAAGAGATAGTCCAACTGAGGGCTTTAAAGAATATAGCGAATATTGCCCAGTAAATCATACCTTCTACGGGAATGAATTTATTAGAATATAGTATTTTGACGATTAGGCGGATATAGATTATAAAAGATATAATAATGGGTGAAAGGAGGATGATCGCTATTTCCGATTGTTCGTTAACCAGTTTGGACATCATACTATTCTCTTTTGAAACTGCCGAAAGACGAGGGTAGTAATCTGTACCCATTGCATTAAATATCAGCCCTACATACGTGTTGACAATAGTGAAACCTGCAGCGTAGAGTCCTACTTCACCTACTCCCCCTGTATTGCTGATAAAAATGCGGACAATATAAGCAACCAACATGGCAAAAAGGCTTTGAAGGCTAATGAATATTCCCATTCTCAACATGCTTTTCCCTTCTTTTTTAACGATAGGAGTGGTTAAGGGTACACTTTCTATCTTTATTTTTCGGGAATAATAGGATGTTAAAAGAAAAGAGGTAAGGCTACTTAGCAAAAGCACCGGAACGATAGCATTTATTCCCCAGTAATAATAAAGTGGTATGGTAATCAGTAGTCCGATGGTATTACCAAATAAATTGGCTTTTGCTAAATAGGCATATTTCTGTAATCCTTGAAGTATTACGTTTTGTCCGGATGTCAGTTGGGTTATAAGGATAGAAAGGGATAAGATAATGAAGCCGATTGTATAATCATTATTGCCAAAGGTTAGTTTACTCCAATAAGGAGCAAAGATTAAACAGACAAGAGCGCCGACTAATCCTGTAATCCAAACTAATCTTTTGAGAACTGCAATGATTAATGATATTCTCTTTTGATCGCCTGTTATATGAGCCTCTGATACGTCGCGAACGGCACTGGTGCTAAGTCCGCAACTTGTAAAAGAAGATATCAGACCGGTAGTAGAGGAGAGTAGTCCGGATATACCCATTCCTGCCGGTCCCAATAGTACAGCTATAAATTTTGAACGGATGATACCAATTAGAATGGAATAGACCTGTACTCCTCCAAATAATGTAGTAGCTTTCAGACTATCTTTATACGAATTATTTTTTGCCAATTCTTAAAATAATAATGTGCTGATTAGTATATCCTTTCGATAAAATAAATTAGACATTAAAAAGCATTGATGGCTTTAACTATTTCACATACTTCCGAATTCATTAATATTTGATTTATAGGTAAACTCAATTCTTCTTTGTGTATTTTTTCTGTTATAGGGAATGATATTTGGTTCCATTCTTTATAGCATTCTTGTTTGTGTGGTGGTATAGGGTAATGAATTAATGTTTCAATCCCCCTGTTTCTTAAGTATTGTTGCAATTCATCACGTTTTTTACAGCGTATAGGGAAGATGTGGAAAACATTGGCATTCCAATTATTAACAATAGGTGTTATAATTTGGGGATTTGTGATGTTTTCAATGTAATATTTGGCAATTTGTTTGCGAAGATTATTATCTTGATCCAAATATTTTAACTTTAAATCAAGGATTGCAGCCTGTATCTCATCCAATCTGCTATTTCTACCATTATATTTGAATATGTATTTTTCTGTTGAGCCGTAATCGCATAATGAACGAATGATAGTTGCAAGTTCTTTATCATTTGTTGTTATAGCCCCTGCATCACCGAAAGCTCCCAAATTTTTGCCGGGATAAAAGCTGTGGCCGGCGGCATCCCCCAAGGAGCCGGTGTGTTTGTTATTAAATTTACAGCCGTGAGCTTGGGCATTATCTTCTATAAGTTTTAAATGATATTTTTTGCAAAGTTCACCAATCTTGTTTGTGTAAGCACATTGTCCGTATAAATGAACGATCATAATAGCCTTTGTCTTTGAAGAAATTGCTTCTTCTATTTTGTTGTCATCTATTTCATAGGTATCAATGGATGGTTCTACTAATTTGGGCGTTAATCTGTTTTCTGTGATAGCAAGAATGGAAGCGATATAAGTATTAGCGGGTACGATAACTTCATCTCCAGTTTGCATTATTCCCATTTCAATGTAAGCTCGAAAGATAAAAGTTAGTGCATCCAGTCCATTTCCGCATCCAATAGCATATTTTGTTCCAATATATTCTGCATAATCTGTTTCAAACTTTTTGTTTTCTTCTCCTTGTAGATATCTACCTGAATCTGCTACTCTGGTTACGGCTTCGTGTATTTCTTTCGAATATTTTTCTGCTATTTTCTTTAATTCAAAAAAGTTAATCATAGTGAATGTGGTTTTCCGTTTTTGTCTTTTTTCTCCATGTCTAATAATATTCCATCATTGGTAATATATCCTTTTTGTTTTGCGGGATTTCCATACCATACAGTATTTGCAGGGATATTATGAGTGACAACGCTTCCTGCACCGATGAGAGCATATTCTCCGATAATGTTACCTGCAATAATAGTGCTGTTGGCACCAATGGATGCTCCTTTTCTTAAATATGTTTTAGCATAAGAATTAAGATGTTGTTTGGAGCGCGGAACCATATCGTTTGTAAATGTAACATTAGGACCTATAAAAACATTGTCATCTATTGTTACACCATCCCATATCTGAACTCCAGATTTTATGGTTACATTGTTACCTATGACAACTTCGTTTTCTATTAATACACTGGCGCAAATATTACAATTGTTTCCTATTTTGGCATGAGGTAGGATGACGCAAAATTGCCAGATAGAAGTGTTTTCTCCTATTTGTGAAGTTTGTACATCAGATAAAGGATGGATTTGTATCATTTTTTAAGTTTAGAAATTCATTATAGTTTCTTATATAATCTTTTTCATCATACATTTCAGAAGCGAGTACCAAACATACAGCTCCCGAAGAGAAATCATCTAATGTTCTCCATATTCCAGGTGCGATCAATAATCCTTGGTATGGTCGGTTAAGTAGAAATGTGCGTTTTACTTTCCCGTCATCCAATGTGATAGAAAAACTACCGCTGGCAGCAACGATTAATTGATAAAGAGCTTTGTGTGCGTGACCTCCGCGAGATTCTCCCCCAGGGGCATCATAAACATAATATATTCGTTTTACACGAAATGGAATGGTGACATTATTTTCTACAACTGTGATATTCCCTTTATCGTGATGGTGCTTTTCTAATTCGATTATATTACATTGATAGACTTTGCTTTTTTCTGTGTTATTCATGATTTTATCTTTAAAAATTCATCATAATTTCTGATATAATCATTTGCGTGATATTTTGTTGAGGCAAGTATTAGTGCTAAAGCGTTTGTTGAAAAATTATTCATTTGTCTCCATAAACCTTTAGGTACATATAGTCCGTAATATGAGCGGTTTAAAGAAAACGTTTTTTTCTCTTTTCCATCATCTAATATTACATCAAAACTTCCGGAAAGAGCAACTATAAATTCCTGATTTTCTTTGTAGGCATGGGCTCCTCGTGTTTCACCTCCGGGTACATCGTAAATCCAATAGGTACGTTCTATTTTGAAAGGAATGTTTTTCATTTCTTCAATGATTGAAAGGTTTCCTCTACGGTCTAATATCTTTGGAAGATTAATAATTTTTGCCTCTGATATTTTCATTGAGATTGCTATTTATATTAATATTTAATTGGATAGTTTGCTTTTATACACGCTACGCTTTTACCTGTCACATGTTGTAGGTAAAAAGGATTAAACAGATTTCTTAATTGTGTAAAGATAGAAATTATTTATGAAAAATATGACTTATTTCTTTAAAATATATGTCCTGTATTTTCTCTTTTTATAAATATAGTTCATATTTATAATTAGGCTTTTATTATCTGTAATCGTATTATATTTTTGTGTGGATATGTGATGCTATTATAAAATCAATGATTAGGGAAGATTAGATTTAAAAATTCTAAGTCTGTGATTCCGTCAAAGAAATCTGATATGGTAATATTGTTTAGATAATGAACGATACTATTGTAGTTATATTGTTGATTTAACAGTTTATCTTCAAGTTCTTGCACATCCTTTGAGCCAATAAAATCGCCCGAAAATTTGATTTTATCAATATTTTCTTTTTCTATAGCCAATTCTATTTTTACTTTTCCGCATTTGAGCTTGGTTTCATTGCAGATTTTATAATCAGAAGATTTTCCTAATATCCAACTTGGTGTTGAGAATTTATTTATAGCTTCTTCTTTTATCTGTGCACACATACCTGTTGTTAATTCTATCTGATGCCCACCTCCATGATAAAGGTATTCATTTAATTTTGTCTTTAGATCCTTTATGTCTTTTAGCTCTGGCAAAAACGGCTTGATATTAGTTACGGTACTCTTTAAGGAATCAACTCCTTTTGACTTTATTTTACTTTGCGGTCCATTAAGTGTTTTGAATAATCGGATTAAATCCACATTATATAATAATGTACCGTGAATCATAATTCTGTTGTCTTTTACTCTTTTTGCGCAACCTGATATTTTTTTGTCATTCAATGAGATATCATTACGACCATTTTGTTTTACACCATTTAGTCCTAAATGGGATAAAGCATCTACTATAAATTGAGCAAATTTCTTAAATTGATTTATTCCATTTTTGTAATCATCAATAAATGTAAAATTCAGATTTCCTTCATCATGATATACAGCACCGCCGCCTGTGATTCTTCTGACTAAGTGAATATTTTTTTCTTTTAAGTATTCCATATTCACTTCTTTTAATGCATTTTGGTTTAATCCAAGAATTACGGATGGTTCGTTTTGCCAGAGGCAAAAAAATGGAGTTTCACCTTTTAGATTTTCCAGACAGAACTCATCAAAGGCCATGTTAAAATATGGATCTTTAATATTGTTGTTGATATAGTTCATTCTCTTTATTCTATTTTTTCTATAAATCCAATTGGTATATCAACTGTGGCATAACCAAGTATATTTAAGCTGACTACAAGTTTGTTTTTGCTGCCAATTTTAACTAATTCACCTTCAAATCCAGTCATAGATCCTTTTATAACTCTTATTTTCTGACCTGGTTCAAGTTTTTGATTACACATCTCAACCGCCTCCTCCGAGTAGTCGAGCATAAAACGAAATTGGTCCATTTGTTTGTCTGGTATAACGGCTGGCGAGGATTCTCCGCGTAAAACCAAATATCTGTTTACAGAAGAAAGAGTAAGAGGTAGTTGACGTTCTTGAGGCTCAATGTGGATAAATATCATCATAGGAATAACTATTCGCTCGATTTTTTTTTTGCGGTCACTCCATTGGTGCGTTTCTTCTTGGATAGGAAGGAAACATTCTATATTCATTTCTTTCAAGCGGTCTCTTGTCTTTTTTTCATGATAGAGACGTACATAAGCGACAAGCCATTGCTTCATTGGATAAGTAGTTTCAATTAAATTAATTGTCAATTTTGTTTTATCGGCTCGTAAAGATAGAAAATATCTTTCAAAGAATGATTCTTTGATGTTATTTTTTGAATTTCATCAATAAGAGGTAATATAGAAATTTGGGCGTGTATATAAAATTCCGTTTCCAAAGTCTTTTGGGCTCTCTTATTAATCGTCCCAACCATTCCAATCCTCTATTTATCATCCATTGTGGTGCACGGTGTGTAGTGCCTGCAAAGAATCCGAATGCCGCGCCGATGCCGGAAATTACCTGAGTATTGAGTTGTGTGTGATTGGCGGCAATCCATTTTTCTTGTTTGGGTGCTGTCATTCCTACAAATAATACATCAGGATGAAAAACGTTCACTGCTGTAATCATTTTATTAGTTTCTTCTTTTGAAAAGACTTCACAGTAAGGCGGACTGTATTTTTCTACTTGTATATGCGGATATTCTGCATGTATTCGTTTTTGTATCAGAGAGAGAATTTGGTTAGTTGCTCCGAGGTAGAATATGCTACCTGATGTCTTTTCGAGTTGTTGGAGTATCATCAGATGCAAATCGGCACCGGCTATTTTTTTTATTTTTATGCCATGAAGATATCGGGCAGCAAGAACGATACCTGTTCCGTCGGGAATTAGGATATCACTGTGCATAAGTGCCTGTTTAAATTCTAAATCCGTGCATGAAATGACATAGGAGTAAGGATTGATTGTGTCTATAATGATTTGTTGTTTTGGTACGGAATAAAATTGGTAGTTTGCTGTTACTGTAAATTTTCCCAGTTGAAAAATTACAGGTTTGTTGAATGACGGATCATTTATATTTGTCTTTTGCATTTAACGATTCAATTTTCCTTATCGGATAATTCATTTTCTTTGCCTATCATCGCTCTTTTTTTATTCTTTTTGTTGTTCAATATGCCATTGAACAATAGAAATGCGATAATGTTTATGATAATAATAATATTATTATTATAGAATTTATGTAAAATGATATTAATTACTACAAAGAGTAATGTGTAACCGGTGATAATAAAAGTGACTTGTTTGTGGCTAAATCCTAAATCTATCAGCTTATGATGAATATGGTTCCTGTCGGGACTGAAAAGAGGTTTCCTTTGACGAAAACGTATATACATAACTCGTATAGTATCGAATAATGGAATAAAAAGTGCTGACCAAATGATGATAATCGAATGTTTTCCCTGTGGGACTGGGGATATTTTCATCGTATAGAATATGCAGAAAAAGGATAAGAAATATCCTAAAGTAAGTGCCCCCGTATCTCCCATAAATATTTTTTGCTTTGTAGAAAAATTATAATGAAGAAAGGATACCAGCATCCCGCATAAGGCAAAGGCTAATATGGCATAGGAACTTTTTTCTAAAATGAGCAGGATGCCGATGATTATTGATTCTACAAGAGCAAGTGTTCCGGCTAATCCATCGACTCCATCAATTAAATTGAAAGAGTTGATGATATATACTATAATAAGAATAGTAAGAGGTATGCCGATAAATGCTGAAAGTTCATTGATGCCAAATACACCATAAAGATTATTGATATAGGTGCCGGAACATACAAGTAATATTGCAGCTAATATTTGAAATACAAATTTATGCGAAACCTTTACGCCGATAAGGTCGTCTTTGAAACCTATTAATAATAAAGGCAATGCTCCGGTAATTACAAAAAGTAATCTGAAAACAGATTCGTAGGTATAGGCAATATGTACATTTTCCAATCTTGCCGATTGTATGGCTGACAGAGGAAGGAAAGTAAGCATAAGAATCGGTAGAAATGTTATTCCCGCTAATCTCGGAATGCTTCCTTTGTGCTTTTTCCGTTCGTCGGGGATATCAAACAAGTGTTTTGTATCCGAGATCCTCAAAATTCGCGGGATAATTGTACATTCCATAATAAAGGTAATTATGAATGAAAAAATACAATATCCGGTAAGTGTAAAAGTATAATTAATAATGTTTTCCATTATGCAGTGGTAGGTATTAATATCTTTCTTTTCCTGTCTGTAAAGATAATGAAAATTTTATCTAATAAATAATTTATATTTTTTTTTATTGAAATGGAAATTAAAAGTTTAAAATTCTGTTGTACATCAGAGAGATATCAGATATTTTTTTTAGTCTTGTGGAACATCTTTCATAGATAATTGAATGCGTTTTCGCTCTAAATCTATATTTAAGACTTTTACCATGACCTGCTGGTTAATGGATACGACTTCGGAAGGATCTTTGATGTATCTATTAGCTAGTTGTGAGAGATGTACGAGTCCATTTTCTTTGATGCCTATATTAACAAATGCTCCGAAATTTGTGATATTTCCTATTATTCCCGGAAGAATCATTCCTTCATGCAGGTCTGTAAGTGAACGTACATTTTTTTCGAATGCAAATATTTTTATAGTTTCACGAGGATCTCGTCCGGGTTTGTCAAGTTCTTGCATAATGTCATGAAGGGTTGGCATGCCTACGGTTGAC
>JALNVG010000008.1 GCA_023227685.1 Bacteroidaceae bacterium | reverse complement strand
CGCTGTAAGCAAAACCAGTCCGATAGCGGCAATCCAGAAAAAGTCGATGCCCCATAATTCTTTGATTCCGAATACTTGTTGAAAGACCAGACCACCGGCATATACGGTGACTGCAACCTTTGTAAGTACATAACTCACCAATGAGATGATGGACAAAATGGTGCGGGATTGTGCGTTGTAACGTCGCTCAAGAAACTCGGGCATTGTGTAAACCATACTTCGTGAGTAAAAAGGAACAAACACCCAGCCCAAAATTAAGATCATCCATCCCTGAATTTCCCAATGAGCCATGGCCATACCACTTGATGCACCGGCACCGGCTAACCCGATTAAATGCTCGGAGCCAATGTTTGATGCAAAGATAGAAGCACCGATAGCGATCCATGTCGCATCTCGTCCGCCTAAAAAATAATCGTCCGAGTTATTTTGCTTTTGTTTCATTACCCAGACTATAATTCCTATTAGTACGAGGCAGAAAACCGCAATGACAATCCAATCTAAAGATTCCACGTTATTAAAGTTTAAAGTTTAAAATTGATATTTATTTATTTACTGAAAATTTAAAGATACATTCGCTGTGGTAGGTTTGTCCCGGTGAAAGAACAGTTGACGGCCATTTCGGTTCGTTGGGACTGTCGGGGTAATGTTGTGTTTCTAAGCAAACAGATGCCCGTTGATTATAAACGATGCCTTTTTTACCTTTAACTGTTCCGTCAAGGAAGTTACCGGTATAGACTTGAATGCCCGGTTCTGTGGTATAAACCTCAAGTGTGATGCCGGTGTCGGGTGAGGTGAGTCTGGCAGCTACTTGTTTGATATCACCTTTTGTGTTAAGAACGAAGTTATGATCATAACCGTTAGCATTCTTTATTTGAATAAAGTCTGTTTTTGTGATGTCTTTACCTACCGCTTTAGGTGTAGTGAAATCCATTGGCGTACCTTTTACTGGTAATATTTCGCCGGTAGTCATGAATGTGCTGTCAACCGGTGTGTAATAGTCGGCATTGAGATATAATAAATTGTTAGTTGATAAATCTTCAGGATTGCCATTCAGGTTAAAATAAGAGTGGTTAGTCATGTTGATGACTGTCTTTTTATCTGTGGTAGCTGCATATTTAATGTCGATGGCATTATCTTCCATTAATTTAAACGTTACCGTTGCTGTTACTTTGCCGGGAAAGTTCATATCGCCGTCAGGAGAAATGCGTGTGAGTTGCAGTGTTGTGTCGTCAATCGGTTTGGCATCATAAGCCTGGTACTGCCAGCCTCTCGGTCCGCCATGCAGACAATGTCCGTAATTATTTATAGGTAATTGGATGGTTTTGCCATCAAGAACAAATTTACCGTGATCGATACGATTGGCATAGCGTCCGATGGAAGCACCGAAGTCGCTTGGAATGTTGATGTAATTCTTTATACTGTCAAATCCGAGTACGACATCTTGCATTTTTCCATTTTTGTCGGGTACCATGATCGATACGATACGTCCGCCGAAATTGGTAATGCAAACTTCCATACCGGCTTTATTCTTTAAGGTATACAGATGTGTTTGGACACCATTAACTGTACTCTGAAAATTTTTCGGATTTAATCCGGAAAGTGTTGACTGATCAGCAGGCTTATTATTGCACGATGATAACATCAATACTGCTAATCCTACAAGAAAGAAATGATTTTTCATGGTTTTAAATGTTTAGTATATAGCATTATATCTATTAATAGGTGTAAAAATAACACTTTTCTTTAGTGTATGTAATACACTTCTATATGTTATATAGCATGAATAACCAAAAATTGGATATTTTTAGCAAATAAAAGAAGAAAAAAGAGAATCTATTTGATCAGGATAAGATTTTTGAAATCAATCGGACTTGTTTCATAACATAAAAGAATTCTTCCTTTTGTTGCAGAACAATTGGTACCTTCATTCACAGTTACTCCATTCAGTATGAAAGTGATATGTCTGTTATGAGCTATGATTTCGAGATGGTTCCACTCACCGGTGGGACGAGTTGCATCTTTCATACGGGCAACGAGAACGCTTTCCCCGGGGCCGTAGCATTTATCGCCGATATTCATTGTTACTCCTTTTATCAGGATGAAATCACCGGTCGTTCCGGTTTTTATTTGATATTGAATGCCGCGGGGAAACCAGCTGTCAGGAGCATGCCGGTCTACGCGAAACATCACGCCACTGTTTCTTTTTTCTTTTTGGGGAACGAATAAAGGATTGATGTTCCAACGGTAATCAAGTGATAAATGAAAATTGTCATACGATTTTTTCGTCATCAAGTATCCACCATTATTTTTGCCGTGCAGGCGAATCATACCTTCGGACACCTCGAATACCGTTTCGGGGTGCGAAGTTCTACCGTCAGCTTTTGTCCAAGCCATCCATTGGTGTAAATCTTTTCCGTTGAAAAGAGAAATGCTTTTTGTGGGTTGAGCGGCTAGTATGTCAGCTACTGACAATAAGGTAAAGAATGCAAGACATAAAATTCTTTTCATAGTGATGTGTTGACGATAAGATTTTCGGAATTATAGAAAGGATAATCAGCTCTTCCTCTGTTAAAAGAAACAGAGGAGGAGCTGATTGAATTATAGGTCGGTAATGAAAAAATACATTCGATATATTTTTGTTATATGATATATTGTGAGCTGATCGATTCGTTTCTTACAACGCGAATGATAGTTTCGGCAAACATTTTGGCGATGGTTAGTTGCTTAACTTTTCCGCATTTCTTGGTATAAGGAATACTATCGGTAAATACCATTTCGGTCAATGCCGATTCTTCTACACGGTAAGAAGCCGGATCGGACATTACACAATGGCTGGCAATGGCGCGAACAGAATTGGCACCCGATTCCATCATTAGGTTGGCAGCTTTAGTAATGGTGCCGGCGGTATCGACAATATCGTCAACAAGAATTACGTTTTTCCCTTTCACATCACCGATTACGATCATGGAAGCTACCGTATTCACTTTTTCACGTGTCTTGTTGCAGAGCACCAATGGTACGCCAAGATATTTCGAGAATGTACTTGCTCGTTTCGAGCCGCCCACGTCAGGTGCGGCAATCACTAAATCATTCATTTTTAATGATTGAATATAAGGTAAGAACACAGCCGATGCGTACAAATGATCAACCGGAATGTTGAAAAATCCCTGAATCTGATCGGCATGCAAATCCATAGTAATCAATCGTTCAATACCTGCTGTAGAAAGTAAGTCGGCGACTAGTTTGGCTCCTATTGAGACACGGGGCTTGTCTTTTCTGTCCTGACGAGCCCAGCCGAAATAAGGGATAACAGCAATGATGCTTTTTGCTGAAGCACGTTTGGCTGCGTCGATCATCAAAAGCAATTCCATGAGATTGTCCGAGTTGGGGAAGGTTGATTGGACTAAAAAAACATGAGAGCCACGTATTGACTCTTCATAAGATACAGCAAACTCGCCGTCTGCAAAGTGTGTTACGTTCATATTGCCTAATGGGCAATCAAGGTAACTGCAGATTTTTTCTGCTAGATATTTCGAGTTGGTTCCCGAGAATACCATAAAAGGTTCTTGTTCATTCATTTTTAATAGTTGTTGCTATTATTTTTTAATTCAATGCAAAGGTATGAATTCTTACTCATTTTAAGGATAAACAAAATAGAAAAATTGAAAATATTTTTAGATTAGCATAAATATTCGTAGTTTTGCTAGATGAGATATAATGATGCACTATGATGAAGAATCCGAGATTCCCGCCATATTTTGTACATTGTCCTATATATATAATAGGTATAGTACTTCTTATGTCTTTATTCTCGTGCGTTGATATAGTGCCTACACATGAAATACACACTATTGATTCATTAAACGATATTGCCTATGGTGATCGCTATCGCAATATTGATTCTTCACGTATCGCTGCTCAGCAAGCATATGATATGGTGCGATTTTATAAATCAGGCAAGGCGGAAGCTTGCAATAATCTGGGCTTTTGTGCTTTTATGCAGATGAAATTCGACTTGGCTGAGTCTTTGCATAAACAGGTTTACAGGCTCACAAAGAATGAACTTGAGTTGCTTATTGCCGATGTCGGACTGATGAAGATATATCAGCGAACGGCCATGAACAAGGAATTCTATGATTATCGTAACAGTGCCATGCGGCGAATGAAACGGATAAGTGAGGGTGCCGATGTTTTCACGAACATCCATGATAAAGTGCGTATGAAATTTGCTTTTACCGAGTTTTATATCGTATCTGCCGTTTATTATTATTATTTACATCAACGTGTTGAGGCAGTTAAGTCGCTTAATGAAATTTCCTATAATGATACATTGACCGCTGACACCGGACAATTGCTTTATTATCTATACGTGAGAGGGTCTTCTAAGCTTAATGTTATCAATGAACAGGAGTCACAACAGCTCTCTGATTTTGATCAATTGTTTCATGTATGGCAGATGTCCCGTAAAGGGAAATATCTTTATTTTGAGGCAAATAGTTTGCGGTCGATTGCTGATATAATAACAGATCAAGCCTATTATCGTTTATTGCAAAGTAAGCGGTTAGAGGATATTCAGCAGTTCGGATATCCGATTGACAGCCTGTTGCCGTTCCGTCTGGCCGGACGTTCGCTGCAAAAATTCCGGAAGTCGAACGATCTTTATCAGATAGCCGAAACTTATGTTACGATAGGTGCATATCTTAATGTGCACGGCTGTTATTCCCAGGCTCTTGATACTTTGCATAATGCCTTGGCTTGTGTTAATCATTATCATATAATGAATTATGGCGATGCAAAGGGGCCAGGCGATTTATTACGTTCCGATCCAAAAGGAGATACGATTTATACCGGTGTGCCGTGGATAAAGCAGAAAAATGTAAAAACCGTTCCCGAGTGGATATCCGGCATCAGTGAGCAATTAAGTATTACTTATGCGGGACTCAATATGAAGCGTGCATCCGATTATAATCGTAATGTCTATCTTGACATGCTTAATTATACCCGTCAGGACAAAGAGCTCGAAAGTCGTTATGCATCCTTGCAGGCTCAATCCAACCAGTTGAGTATTATTATTTTCGTTGTTGTCGGCGGGGTGATTCTTGTGTTTGTGCTTTTTGCTATCTTTTCAGATCGCTCCAGACGGCGGAGTCAGACCGAAATGAAACGTTTGCGTCAAATTCTGTTACTTTGTCGTGACATTACGTCGTCCATACCTATGAATATTCCGGATATTCAGAAGAAACTTGATAACTTGCAGGGAGAAGGTGTTTTTCTGCTGAAAAGAAATGAAGACAAGAAGGTCGTTATACAACCTCTACGGCAACTCAATCGCGAGGAAAAAGGATTTGTTCGCCTCTTGCAGCCATACGTGGATTGGGCCGTGGACAATGAACATAGTATAACATCTCTTGTAGGAGAGCATGACAGACTCGACGAGCAACGTTATATCCATGAGCGACACATATACAATAATGTCCGCGAGAACCTGATTAAGAAATCTTGTCTTGCTATAGTCAATGGCATCAATCCGTATATCGACCGTATCCTTAACGAATCGCACAAACTCCTTGATAAAGATTTCATCAATAATGATAAAATCAGAAAAGAAAAATTCCAATATATCGAAGAACTTGTAACGACTATCAATGAATACAACGATATTCTGGCGTTATGGATAAAGATGAAGCAGGGCACGCTTAACTTAAATATCGCAACTTTTGATTTGGCCCAATTATTCGAATTGATTGCTAAAGGTCATCAAGCGTTTGAGATGAAAAAGCAGACTTTGCGGGTTGAACCGACCACTGCTATTGTCAAAGCCGATCGTGCACTGACGTTGTTCATGATTAATACCTTGGCTGAGAATGCCCGCAAGTATACCCCAGAAGGCGGGACCGTGCGAATTTATGCAGCAACAACCGAACATTATGTTGAGATTTCCGTAGCAGATAATGGTTGCGGACTCTCTACTGAGGACGTTGCCCGAATAGAGGGCGAGAAAGTTTATGACTCGAGAATGATCGGCATGAAAACGCTTGGAGATAAAGTGAGCGAATCGTTGAAAGCGAACAAGGGCAGCGGCTTCGGACTGATGAACTGTAAGGGTATCATAGAAAAATATCGTAAGACCAATGCTCTTTTTGATGTTTGCACCTTTCGTGTGGAGAGTATGCTCGGCAAGGGGAGCCGTTTCTATTTTCGTTTGCCCGTCGGTGTTCGCCGCACCCTGAAATTATTATTGCTCTTGTTCTTGCCTTTCGGTTTCCAAGCCTGCACCGGAAATAAATATACGCCACCTGCATCGGGCGAAAGTCGAATTTTTACCCATACCGATACAGTGTATAATAAATTGCTCAATGAGGCTTCCAATTATGCCAATTCCGCTTATTTCTCTAATGTTGATATGCGTTACAAAGATGCCTTGCACTATATAGATACCGCCATTGTATTACTCAATATTCATCATGAGAAATATACCGGACATGTCAGTCCGGCAATGCAGCTTTGCGGTGATGGCATTCCGGCCGAGATTACTTGGTGGAATAATAATTTCGATACTGATTACTATGTCATTCTTGATCTCCGCAATGAGGCGGCCGTGGCTTTTCTGGCCCTGAAACAACTGAATGGCTATCAGTACAACAATACAGCTTTTACGGATATTTACAAGCTGCAAAGTGAGGATCATTCTTTGGCCACTTATTGCAATCAGTTGAAGCGCTCTACGACCAACAAGATGGTTGGACTCACCATTTGTGTTATCCTGTTTTTGACTTTCCTGATCGGTTATTATTTGCTTTATTTGCGCAAACGGATAGAAAACAGGATCAACATGAATCAGGTTTTTGAGATCAATAAAAAGATCTATGCGGCAACTCTTTCGCAAGTCCATCAGGATGAAGAGGCCTTGCAACTTGAAGAAAACGCTTTGCGGCAAATACCCCGGCGAATAGTTAATGCGGCTTTCGATCCGGTTAACGAAATGTTTGTTATCGATCATATCGGCATCGCTGTTTATGATGAGTCATCCCGACAACTGTCCTACACGTCCAATCCTGATGGAGAAATGCCGGAGCAGGTTAGGCAAAGTTTCGATAAAAACGAATATGTGTGCGATCGGCGTTATCAGGCTTTGCCGCTGGTGGTAGAGTCGGATGGGGCATCGCAAAAGATTGGGGTGCTTTGCATTGAACGGCATGAAGATTTTACGGCCAATGATTCGGACAGACTTCTGCTTGAAATGATTGCCCGCTACGTGGCTATTGTCGTTATCAACGCTGCTGTTCGTATGGCGGTGAAATATCGGGATATCGAATCGGCTCACGAAGAAGCTGAGCGTGTTTCGATAGAAGACAATAACCTCCATGTTCAGAATATGGTGCTTGACAACTGCCTTTCGAGCATCAAACATGAAACGGTGTATTATCCGAATAAGATTAAACAGATTATCGGTTTGCTCAACACGCAGGCATTGCCTATTGAAGAAGAAAAAAACAAGATGAAATCGATTATAGAATTGATTGAGTATTATCGGGGTATTTTTACTATTTTGAGTTCTTGTGCCGGTGGACAATTGGAACAGGTTACTTTCAAGAGGATGATAATACCCGTCAGTGAACCGTTGGATTATGCTTGCAGTTATTTTAAAAAGAAATGCCGATCCGACTCAATTACTTTGCAGGTCACTGATGTGCAGAAAGATGAAAAAGTGATCGGTGATGTGAATCAGTTGCATATTCTTTTTGAAAATCTGATTGATGAGGCGCTTGAACATCCCGTCGCAGGGGAATTGCTGCTGCAAGCTGTCGCCGATGGTCAGTTTGTCCGTTTTAGTTTTACCGACACCCGTCGTAGTAAAACGGTGGATGAGCTTAATCAGTTGTTTTATCCCAACCCGATGTTGATGATTGCCGGCGATGAGGGTCGCCTTAGCGGTACCGGGTATCTGGTTTGCAAACAAATTATCCGCGAGCATGATGAATATGTGGGACGCAGAGGTTGTCGTATTATTGCCGAGCCTGCAACTGCCCACCACCCGGAAGCTACTAAAGAGGAAAAAGGTTTCACTGTATATTTTACCATACCGAGAAAATAATAATAATAAATACTACACCATGGAAGAAAAGAAATTCAAAGTAATTATTGTTGAAGATGCCAAGCTCGAGCTTAAGGGGACGGAAGAAATCTTTCGTCATGAAATACCGAATGCCGAAGTGATTGGCACCGCAATGACCGAAGGCGAATTCTGGCCATTGATGGAAGAGCAGCAACCTGATATGGTTTTGCTTGATTTGGGTCTTGGGGGTTCTACAACAGTTGGCGTTGATATTTGCAAAAATATTTTCAAGCGCTATAAAGGAGTGCGCGTTCTTATTTTCACGGGTGAGATAACCAATGAAAAACTCTGGGTGGATGTGCTCAATGCCGGGGCGGACGGTATCATACTCAAAACCGGCGAACTATTGACCAAGACGGATGTGCAAGCCGTGATTGATGGTAAGAAACTGGTATTTAATTATCCGATACTTGAGCGTATCGTCGAACGTTTTAAGCTATCGGTTACCAATGATTCCAAACGTCAGGAGGCTATTATCAATTATGACATTGACGAATATGATGAGCGTTTTCTCCGTCACTTGGCCTTGGGATATACCAAGGAGATGATCTCTAATCTCAGAGGTATGCCTTTTGGTGTCAAGTCGCTTGAAAAACGTCAGGTGGATTTGATTAATCGTCTTTTCGAACACGGCGAACAAAGTGGGGTTAATGCTACACGGCTTGCCGTTCGTGCGCTTCAACTTCGTATACTCGACCTTGATAATTTAGTGCCGGATGAAGATTAGATGGCGTATGCCGCACCCCGCCACGATGTTCTTTCTGCTTACGTTGGTGGTTGTCTTCTTTTCATGGATTTGTGATATCTATGGATTGACCGTTAAACTTCCGCAAACAGGCGAAGAAATACATGTGCAGAGTCTGCTCAGTGCCGAGGGTATCCGTTGGTGGTTGCGCAATGCGATCTCCAACTTTACTGGTTTTACTCCGTTGGGAATGGTTATCATAGCCCTTTTCGGACTCGGTGTGGCTCAACATTCCGGATTGATAGATGCTTTCATCCGGCTTTGTGTGCATAGTCGTTCGCAGAAGAACAAGGTCATTTTCTGGGTTATATTTCTGGGGCTCATCTCCAATGTTGTCGGTGATGCCGGATATGTTATCCTGATACCCATTGCAGCTGCGCTGTTTTCTTTTGTCGGCCTCAACCCGCTGGCCGGTATTATTACGGCCTATGTGGCTGTATCCGGAGGATATAGTGCGAATATCCTGCTTGGTACTATCGATCCTATTTTGGCGCAATATACGCAGGAAGCCCTGCCGGCCATGAGCCGTTTCGGGGGCGATGTAGGTCCGCTTTGCAATTATTTCTTTATGTTTGTTTCAACATTTGTCGTAGGTTTTGTTATTTATGTCGTTACGAAACGGTATCTGATTCCTTCATTACCTCAAGACGCCTGCGAGATCAAGTCTTTGGTTTATAAACCGCTTTCGCGAAGGGAGCGGGAAGCACTTTTTGTTTCGCTTATAGCTTTGCTTATTTATGTGGCTATTATTCTTTGGTTCACCTTTTCTTCTCAAGGCATATTTCGTGGTATCAACGGGGGATTGTTGCATTCGCCATTGATCGATGGGTTGTTGTTCCTCATTTCTTTCGGTATCGGAATTGTCGGCATGGTTTATGGCTTTGCTTCCCGACGCTATCGGACGGATAAGGAGGTGATCGACGGACTTATTTCACCTATTAACTTGATGGGCGTTTATATCATTATAGTTTTTTTTGCAGCGCAAATGTTCGCTTGTCTCAATTATTCACATCTCGACAAGTGTCTCATGATAGGCGGGGCTAATATGTTGCTCTCTTTTCAGCCGGGTGGGTTGTCGATGCTCCTGCTGTTCATCCTGTTTACGGCTGTTGTCAATCTGATTATGGTATCAGCCACGGGCAAGTGGTCTGTTATGGCCTATATCTTTATTCCGGTCTTTGCGCAGTTGGGGCTTGCTCCCGATATTGTCCAATGTGCCTATCGCATAGGCGACAGTGCCACAAATATCATTACGCCTTTTATGCTTTATATGCCTGTTATACTGACTTATATGCATTATTATGACAAGCATGTTACTTTTGGCTCATTGTTCAAGTATACTTGGAAATATGCCTTGGCTATATTTGTTGTATGGACACTGCTCTTTGTCTTATGGTATGCTTTGGCTTTGCCTTTTGGTAAATGAATATGAATTCTACTGATTTGACGAAGAAACCTGATCTTTTGAAGTAAAACAAAAGATTAAAAATCATACCAACTATTCGCACTGGCATCACTTGGCATTCGCCAGTCACCTCTTGGACTAAGTGAGATACTTCCCACCTTCGGCCCGTCCGGCATGCATGAACGTTTGAACTGTTGGGCGAAGAAACGGCGGATAAACGTACGCAGCCATTTTTTTATCGTCTCCGTATCGTATTTTTCTTTAAACGCATTTTGTGCAAGCATCAAGATTTTTGACGGGCGGAAACCATAGCGGATAAAGTAATAAAGGAAGAAGTCATGCAGTTCGTACGGGCCCACCAAATCTTCTGTTATTTGTTTGATATTTCCGTTTTCATCGGCCGGTATCAGCTCGGGACTGATTGGCGTATTGGTGATGTCAATCAGTGTATTGCGGGATGTTTCATCCACATTGTTGACGGCTACCCAGTGTACCAGGTGCTGTACTAGTGTTTTGGGGATGCTTACATTTACGGCATACATTGACATGTGGTCGCCATTGTAGGTAGCCCAGCCCAACGCTGATTCGGAAAGATCACCGGTACCGATAACCATACCGTTCATTTGATTGGCTATATCCATCAAGACCTGTGTACGTTCGCGAGCCTGTGAGTTTTCATAAGTCACGTCATGGATGTTCATATCGTGATTAATATCTTTGAAGTGTTGTATGCATGCCTCTTTGATGCTTATTTCGCGCACGGTAACACCCAAAGAATTCATCAGGCTTATTGCATTATTATAGGTACGATCGGTAGTGCCGAATCCGGGCATGGTGACGCCTATTATATCGGTACGCGCGCGTTCAAGCTTATCAAAAGTATGAACACAGACCAGAAGTGCCAATGTGGAATCGAGTCCGCCGGAGATTCCTACAACTACAGACTTGCTGTTTGTATGAACAATACGCTTGGCCAGTCCGGCTACTTGTATATCAAAAATCTCGGCACAACGTGCGTCCAACTCTTTTCCTTGCGGAACGAAGGGCAGCGGATCGTATGTACGTGTCAGTATTAATTCCTTGCAATTGGTGGGTTCCGCAGAAATAATGATCGGTGTTTGAGTATTCATTGCCGATTTATTGGTGGCGAATGTCTTGTTGACAATACGTTCCGTACGCAGGCTTTCCACATCAATCTCACTGATAATGAGTTGGTCCCTTATGCTGAATCGTTCGGCCGAAGCCAGAAGCTTGCCATTTTCATAAATCAATCCGTTGCCCGCGAAAACCAAATCTGTGGAACTTTCTCCAAATCCGGAAGAGGCGTAAACGTATCCGGACAGGCAACGAGATGACTGTTGTTGAAGTAATGAGCATCTGTATTTATGTTTGCCTATGCATTCATTTGATGCCGAAAGGTTAAAAATGATTTCAGCACCTTCAAGAGCGAGCATCGAACTTGGCGGAATAACGGCCCATACGTCTTCGCATATCTCAATGCCGAAGATACAACCGGTAGCGCTGAATAACAGATTAGTGCCCAGAGGAGCAATTTGTCCGCACAATCGGACTTCCGTTTCTTTGATCTGAAGAGCGGAAGTGAACCAGCGTTGTTCGTAGAATTCTTTATAATTACACAGGTAGGTCTTGGGTACGATGCCCAGAATCTTACCCTTTTGCAGTACTACGGCTGCATTGATGAGGGCCGAACGAACAACAACCGGCATACCTACGATCATGATGATATCAAGCTGCCGTGTGTCATTCATTAATTTTATCAATCCTTGTTCAGCTTCTTCAAGTAGAATTTGCTGTGCAAACAAGTCGCCGCAAGTGTATGCGGTAATACTCATTTCGGGAAAGACAATGATTTGAACCTTTTTACTATCGGCCAAGACGACCAGCTTTTCTATCTGTTGTATGTTGTATTTACAATCAGCCACCTTTAATTGTGGTATGGCAGCGGCGACTTTTACGAATCCGTAATTCATGTTCTTATCGTTTATGTAGATTACAAAAGTAAGAATTTTAAGTTATTAAGAAAAAAAATATCGAAAATATTTGCGGATTAAAAAATATGCACTATATTTGTACCAGATATAAAAATGTAATCATTACAAATATGAAAAAAGATCAAAGTAAAAGACTTCAGCAACAGATCGATGCGATAAATAGTTTGGTTCTTCATCAAATAAAACCATCAATGCAGAGAATAGCTATCATGGATTATTTGATCACACATCGCACGCATCCGTCGGCCGACGAGATATATGAGAAATTATCGATTGGCATGCCTACTTTATCGAAGACGACAGTTTATAATACATTAAAGCTTTTTGCTTCTAATGGCGCTGCGCAAATGATTACCATTGATGAGCATCAGGTCAATTTTGATGCAGATACATCCACTCACGCACATTTCTTATGTAAGCAATGCGGCAAGATCTATGATTTATCACTTCCAGAGTTGGCAACAATGCCTGATATGCAAAAGATTGAAGGGCATCTGGTTAAAGAAATTAGTTATTTCTATAAAGGTATATGCAAAGATTGTTTAGCAAAAGGGACAAAAGATTCAAATACGAATTAAAAAGTATAGTAATATAAAAAGTATTTATTATTAAATTAAAAAAACAAGTAAAATGAAAAGATTTAGATGTACGGTTTGCGGTTATGTGTATGAAGGAGAAAATCCTCCCGAAGAATGTCCGGTATGCGGTGCTCCCGCTGAAAAGTTTGTAGAGATTAAAGACTCTGATGCAAACACCGGAGTATAGAGATATAAAAAGATAAAATTTATAATTAACAATTTAAAAAAAATAAAGTTATGGCATGTGATAAAGGTTTGAAACCTATCGAAGAAAAGACTCAAGAGAGCCAAAATCAAACAGTAAATAATGCTTCCGCATCTCAGGCAGGAGCTTCTACATTAGTAATGAGGCGTCTACCTGAATTTACAATGGATGCTTTCAACTCTGAAACGGGACATTTTACAACGGTTTCAAGTGAAGATTACAAAGGAAAATGGTTGGTTGTATGTTTCTATCCTGCCGATTTTACCTTTGTTTGTCCAACGGAGATTGCAGCAATGAATGCACATTTGGATGAATTCAAGGCGTTGAATACCGAAGTTCTTCCGGTTTCCGTCGATTCTAAATTTTCTCACAAACGTTTTGTTGAAACAGAGCCTCTGTTGAAAGGCTTGAGACTTACGATCGGTGCTGACAAAACTCATGAAGTATCACAAAAGTTCGGGGTATATATTGATAGAGATGGTGTTGCTCTTCGTGGCCGTTTCCTTTTTAATCCGGATGGTGTATGTGTAGCGCAAGAGGTGCAGGCAGATTCAGTAGGACGTAATGTAAATGAATTCCTGCGTCAGGTTAAGGCATGGCAGCACGCAACAGCGACCGGAGAGGTTTGTCCTGCAGGATGGCGTCCGGGCAAAAAGACTCTTCCCGTGAATACAGATGCTGAAAAGATGGCAGGTCATGTAGGTGAATATATTACTCTGGATGAGATTCTGAGCTAATACATCTTATTTGAATAAATGAATATATAATCAATGATTTAAAAAATAAAAAAAATGTCAGATTTAAAATTTTTTCTTTGTCACAGGTGCGGTAATCTGGTTTATAAGGTTATCAATGGCGGCGGCTCTTTGGTTTGCTGCGGTGAAAAGATGGAAGAATTAGTAGCAAAGACTGCCGATTCCAGTACGGAAAAACATGTTCCATTAATCAATATCGATGGACAGAATGTAAAGGTCACAGTGGGTTCCACTTTGCATCCGATGCTTGAAGCTCACTATATTCAGTGGATTGCTTTGGAAACAACAAATGGTGGTTGCCAAATGCGTGAACTGAAACCCGGTCAGGAACCGGTAGCCAACTTTGTTTTGGCAGAAGGCGAGAAAGTGGTTGCAGCTTATGAATATTGCAATGTTCATGGCCTTTGGAAAGCAGAAGTCTAAGGAATTAGGCGAATATTAAAAGAAACGAGGTAAGTCTCCTTAGAGCTTACCTCGTTTCTTTATGTATATATCAAATAGATTATTCGACGATAGTCATTTCATTGATTAGGTTTTCGCATCCTCCAAGTTTGTCGAGGATAAAGAGGATATAGCGAATATCAACACAAATGCAACGTTGCAGTTTGCTATCAAAATTGATATCTCCGCTCAATGATTCCCAGTTACCATCGAAAGCTGCTCCGATAAGTTGACCTTTATCATTAAGTACGGGACTACCGGAATTGCCGCCCGTAATGTCGTTGGTGGTCAGAAAGCAGACAGGCATTTCGCCGTCGGCCATGGCATAACGACCGAAATCTTTGTTTTCAATCAGTTCTTTTAATTTGGCCGGTACGGTGAATTCGCGGTTATTGGGATCTTCTTTTTCAAGTACCCCTTTTGTTGTGGTATAATAGTTATAAAGCACAGCATCACGGGGATGATAAGATTTCACATTACCGTAGGTAAGGCGAATGGTGAAATTGGCATCCGGATAAGAGGGTTTTGGCAATTTCATCTCACATAATCCGCGTACATAGGTCTTGTGCAGCAAATTCAGAGCGTCATTATTCTTCTCATAATTTATTTTCAATTCATTTATTTTATCATACTTTGACTGCGAATACATTGTTGCCAAGTCTTTATCGATCGCTTTTACCGTGGGTTTCTTGATGAATTTATCAAAGTTGGCTTGCGATGAAATGATTGAATTAGCATACATATCATCAATAAATTTGTTATAATTGCCCTTGTACTTTTTATTGATGAATTGGTAGATATTTGTTCTTTCGCCTACCGGAATCATTTCTGCATATAGCGGAATAAGAACCTTGGCAACATTCTTGTCAACTTCTTGGTTAAAATCTTTATTGTGTATAGCGCTAAATTCTATTTTCAGCATATCGATATTAACTTGTAGCAGGGAGTCGTTTTTCTCTTTCAAAGCAGATTTAATGTGATTCATAATCTGATAAGGAGAGCCGAATTCAATACCACGCAGAAAAGTTTCGCTCAAGCAAATCAACTGATAGGTGAGATTGGAATTCTGTGCTGTGACATTGTCTATTCTGCCAATTACATTTTGGTAGGCCGTATCGTTCTTTGCTTTTGCAAAATCCATGAATTGTTTTTCTTGTCCCGTTTTTGTTTCCAATACCTTATTATCAACGATAGCCTTATTCATACCGATTGAATTTTTCCAATAATTGCATGACATTGCAAATTTGCTGGCATATTGAATACGTATGGCATCGCTGGATTTCATGGCTTTGCTCAATACATCCTGACGTGCGCCGCGAATACGGATGCGCGGGTCATTTTCCGATTTCATCATTTCTGTAATTTCCGAAGCTGTGAGGTAACGCTCCGTAGATCCGGGAAATCCCATGATCATGGCGTATGAACCTTCTTTAACACCCTTCAAAGAGATAGTGAAATGCTTCTTTGTTTTCAAGGGAACATTGTTTTTGCTGTATGCTGCCGGTTCACCTTTGGCGTCGGCATAAATACGGAACATCGAGAAATCGCCTGTATGGCGTGGCCACATCCAGTTATCCGTTTCACCGCCAAATTTGCCGACGGCCGAAGGAGGTGCGGCTACCATGCGGATATCGGTATATATTTTCTTATAAAACAAATAATAGCGGTTGCCGGCATAGAAGGGGAGTGCTTGAGGCTCTATTCCCTTTTTGTCTTTCAAATCACTCTTTTCATAAAATTCGTGTGCTATCTTATCCAAGAAAATAGAGCTGAAGGATTCTGTTTCGGTAATTTGTTTTGAGGCAATTCTAGCCTTTACCGAATCGGTAATATCAACGATTCTGTCGATAAAGGTGAAAGTTAATTGCGGATTAGGAAGTTCCTTGTCGCGCGAAGTAGTCCAAAAACCGTTGGTCAGATAATCGTGATCAACGCTACTGTGTTGCTGAATGGATTCGAAACCGCAATGATGATTTGTCAGAATTAATCCGTCGGCTGAGATGATCTCGCCAGTACAGCCACCACCGAAGATGCCGACTGCATCTTTTAATGAAACACTGTCGGGATTATAAATGTCGTTGGCATTCAATTTCAATCCTGCTTTTTTCATCATGTCAATGGTGTTTTGCTCTTTCATTAATTGCAAAAGCCACATGCCTTCATCCGCTTGCGCAGCAAATGTGCTAACCAGCAAGATGAATGCCAGTAATAATAACTTAATTTTTTTCATTTCTAATTTTTGATATGTATAATTATTATATTAATTTAAATTGATGCTGTGATCCCTGACGGCTTGCATGATATTAGCCGGTGGTCTTTCGTTCATTAGTTCGTTTTTCATAAAATCCATATAGGGAGCTACATGATCAAAGAATTTATAATATCCTTTGCACAAATAATTCAATCCGGGTTCTCCGGTTGTTGTTGTCAATATGCGATTTTTGGGACATCCGCCGTTGCAGGCAAAAAGGTATTTGCATTCTTTGCATTGTGTGGGCAGCGAGTCGTACTTGAGCCGGCCGAAGTTTTGCTGGCGTTCACTATACATCATTTCTACCAGTGTGTTACTATAGATATTGCCCAACTTGTATTCGGGAAACACGAAATGGTCGCATGAATATACGTCGCCGTTGAATTCCATAACTCCGGCATGTCCGCAGGTCTTGCTCATTGTGCATACGCCGGGTTGTTGGCCAACCCAATTGGCCAGGGTGGAATCGAAGATTTGTATATAGTAATAGCCGACGTCCTCTTTGACCCATTCGTCAAACAATGCGCAAAGAAAAGTTCCCCATTGTTCGGGTGTCACACAATATCGGGTCATCTGATGCGCTTCCGTTTCGTCGGGTGCGGCAAGATGGCGTCCGTCTTCATGCTCGCAAATTCTTTCAACAATGGGTGAAAATTGGATGTAATGGCAATTCAGTTCTTTGAAGAAGTGGTAAAACTCAAGTGGATAGTCAGCATTGTAGTCATTTACTACGGCCATTGCATTCCATTGTACGTCATGCTTTTTGAGTAGGTTGATGCCTTGCATCACTTTCACGAACGATGGCTTACCTTGTTTGTCTCTACGGTATTCGTCATGAAAATCTTGTGGCCCGTCTATTGATATGCCGACCAGCCAATTATTGTCGTGAAAGAATTCGCACCACTCATCATTAAGCAATGTACCGTTGGTTTGGATGCAATTGTCTATCGTTCTGCCATTGGCATATATCATTTGCAGTTCCAGTGCTCTTTTATAAAAGGAAATCGGGCGCATAAGTGTTTCTCCCCCGTGCCAGGTAAACAATACCTGGGACATGGTTTGCGAATTAATGTATTCTTCTGTGAACTTCTCAAGAAGTTCATCACTCATAATATATTTTTTACTGTTTTTGTATAGATTTAGTTTCTCTAAATAATAGCAGTATTCGCATGCTAAGTTGCACATGGCACCAACAGGTTTCAACATCACATAAAGTGGTTTGGCAAATGGTGCGAATGTTGTTTTTTTCATGGCTGCAAAATTAAGTAAATAATTGCAAAAGAGGAAGAAAGGATTGAATAAAATTAAGATATTAAGTAGAATAAAGTGTTCAAAATATAAATATAAATAAATTGTTTCGATAGTTGCTCAAAATGTTTTAGATTTGCAACGATTTAATTAAATTGATTTGTAAAAAGTATAAGATGAAAATATTCAGAACATATGATCTTTTATTTATCTTGCTTGTTTTTACTTCTTGCGGAAAAAAATATAATATAGACGGGGTTTCGTCTGTTGATCTTATTGACGGCAGGATGTTGTATCTCAAGGCTTATACAAATGGAGACAGTGATTGGGTTAATATTGATTCATCGGAGATTGTTCACGGAAAGTTCATTATGAAGGGGAAAGTGGATTCTGATATGATGGCAAGTTTATACATGGATGATGAATGCATAATGCCTCTTGTTCTTGAAGACGGACATATCCACATCAATATCAGTCAGCAGGAAAACGTAGCTACAGGTACGCCGCTCAATGATACATTATACACATTTGTAAAAAGGAAGAACTCTTTGACCGACATGTTGGATGATCTTCAGCATAAGGAAGCTCGTTTGGTATTGAACGGCGGTGACTATGACGAGATTCATAGAGTGTTATCTATGCGAGCTGACTCCATCGTAAAGGCTACGAATGATTATGTTAAGCAGGTCATTACTCATAATTATAATAATGTGGTGGGGCAGAATATTTTTTTAATGCTTTGTAATAGTATGCCTTATCCTATTATAACACCTATCATCAGTGATATTATTAAGGGTGCGCCGGAGTCTTTCAAAAAACAGCAGTTGATCAATGAATTTCTGACTAAGGCTAAAGAAAACAGGCAGATTATTGCCGAGCGTCAGCGTATGGAACAAAATATACAGATAAAGAAATCCGGTTATAATTATTAAATCTTTCCGGTAAACGGTTATTCAACATCTTGATCGTCATTCTTCACCATGCCTTTATATTGTTCGGGCATAGCACTTTCAACTGCAGCGTAGGCTTCTTTCATCGTTTCTTTTACATATTCTTGTCCTTCTCCTTTATATAAGATGGGGGCATGTATGGTCATGATCATTTTGTGCGGATGTATCCAATGACTTGTACGTGGCATGATTTCAAAAGAACCGTCAATGGTGATCGGCACGATTGACAAATGCAAGTCGTTTGCCAATTGAAAAGATCCGCGTTTGAAGTATCCCATGTGTCCCGTAAATGTGCGTGCACCTTCGGGAAAAACAACAAGAGAAACGCCGTCAACAAGTGAATGCTTGGCTTGTTCAATCATGTGGAGCATTCTTTTTGGGCCGGAACGGTCTACAAAAATATGTCCGGCACTTTCGCATGCCTTGCCGACCAATGGTATCTTGCGCAGACTTTTCTTCATCATCCATTTGAAATTACGTCCCAGATATCCGTAAATGAGAAAGATATCGAAGGCTCCCTGATGGTTGGGCACGAAGATATAGGAGATATGTTTTTTTATTTTTTCACGTCCATGTATTTCAACAGGAATTAATAGAAAGAAGCATATGGCTTTTGACCAAAACTTTCCGGGGTAGTATCCCCAAATATGTGCTCCACCTATTAGTGAACCAATTATTGTTACAAGAGCAGTGATGACAGTCAATACCAATAATATAGGTAATGCTATACAAACTTGGTAGATATAGTAAATTACACGCATAAAATAAAAGGTTTAAAGTATCTATATATTCATATTATATTGTTTACTAAAAATTTACGAACTTCTTCTTCATTTACTCCTTTGCGTTTGGCATAGTCTCTCAATTGATCGGAACCGATTTTACCGACGGAGAAGTATCTTGCGGAAGGGTGTGCAAACATAAGTCCACTCACGGATGCATGCGGATGCATGGCGCCCGATTCGGTGAGCGAAATGCCTATCCGGCTCATATCGATAATTTTATTGAGTAGGAAGTTAACCGATTGGTCGGGGAGTGACGGGTAACCCACGGCCGGACGTATTCCCTGAAACTTTTCAAGCATCAGGTCGGGCATGGACAAGTGTTCATCTTTGGCATATCCCCATGTTTCTTTGCGTACATATTCATGCATCTTTTCGGTAGCAGCTTCGGCCAGACGATCGGCGAGTACTTGTACCATCATCCGCTTGTACGGGTCTTTTTCGTAGAGCAACTCTACTTCGGATTCGATGCAGGTGCAGAAAACACCCACAGTATCGGGTTGTCCCGAAGAGAGCGGACGAACAAAATCACTCAAGCAAAGGTTGGGTTTATCTTTTTGTTGAACGGTTTGCTGACGAAGTAAGGGTATGGTCTGACCGTCTATAATGAGATTATCGCCATCGCCGTATGCTTCGCAAAGTTTGTAGGCGGACCGGACTTCATAATCTCTATCCAAGAGATCGAGTATTCGGTTGGTTTCTTTGAAAAGTTGCATGGCTTCGGTCGCCTTTGGTATATCTTCTTGAGCAAAAGAGGTAAGCCATGAGGCGCGGCACACATCGCAACCGTGAATATCGGCAATAACGGCAAAGCGCGGTTCAAACCCCCAGGCATGGAAATAATAAATCCAATTGATATAAGAGGCTACATCATGTAAGTGGTAATGTAGTATTTCGTTAGTTGGATTCATCGGTTGTTGTTTATCTCTCAAAAATCAGTTCTTGTCCACGGCAATTTTTGTTTACTTCATTATCGGTATAAACCAATTCTCCGTTAACGAAAGTCTGTTCAACCTTCCATGTGAATTTTCTTCCTTCGAGCGGACTCCATTTGCATTTGCTTAAAATACAGTCGTTCGTTAGAGTCCATTCTTGGTCGGGGCGGACTAAGACAAGATCAGCCTGATACCCCTGGCGTATAAATCCTCGATTTCTTATTCCGTAGATCAGTGCCGGATTGTGACACATTTTCTCAACAAGAGTTTCGATGGTGGTGATTTTATTGCTTACTAATTCAAGCATGCATACCAGTGAAAATTGAATCATAGGTATTCCCGATCTGGCTTTCAAGGCACCGCCTTGCTTTTCACTCAGTAGGTGGGGGGCATGGTCGGTAGCTATCGTATCTATCTGTGAACTATTGATGGCGCGCTGTAAGGCTACTTCATTACTGTGTCTTTTGATGGCAGGGTTGCATTTAATGAGTGATCCCAATTCATGATAATTGCGGGAAGAGAAGATTAAATGCGGAATGCAGACTTCTGCTGTAATTCGTTTCTTTTCAAAAGGTTTGATCTTGAGTAATTTCAATTCTGCAGAAGTGGATATATGAAGAATGTGAAGGCGCGCACCGGTTTCCGTAGCCAGCTTGATCGCTTTCGACGTTGATTTGAAACAAGCCAAGGGAGAACGGATATACGGATGTTGCGTAATAGGCACATCATCAAGGTCACCTGCTATTTTTTGAGTGTTTTCGTTGATAATCTTTTGGTCTTCGCAGTGGGTGGCAATTAATTTGTTGGTTCCCTTGAAGATGCGTTCCAGACTCTCATCATTGTCAACCAGCATATTGCCGGTGCTTGAGCCCATAAAGATTTTAATGCCGCATACACGGCTGTTATCCAACTTGTCAAGCAGATCACTATTTGTATTTGTAGCACCGAAATAACATGAATAATTAACGATGCAATGTTCTGCCATATAATCCAGTTTGGCATTCAACGCATCAATTGTGATGGTTTGCGGATAGTTGTTGGGCATATCCATGATTGAAGTTACACCTCCGGCCGCTGCTGCGCAGCTTTCTGTTTCCACATCAGCCTTGTATGTATAACCGGGATCACGGAAATGTACATGTTCATCAATAATACCAGGTAGGAGATAGCATCCGGTTGCATCGATTTCTTTGTCGCAAGGACCGGCAGGCATTTCTCTGTCTGATAATATTTCTACGATTATTCCATTGTCTAGAACAACAGATCCTCTAAACTGCTTGTTTTCATTAACTATTGTTGCGTTCTTAATAAAAATGCGTTTCATCTTTTTTGGGGGTATTTACGAAACCAACTTTCGATTTTCATTTTAATAATACCGAAAATGGCTTCACCGAATATGCTTGTGTTCATCTTTGATGTTCCGAGTTTGCGGTTGATAAAGACAACAGGTACTTCGATTATTTTATATCCGTATTTGTAAGTCGTAAATTTCATCTCAATTTGAAAAGCATATCCTTTAAATTGTATATGGTCTATTCCTATCGTCTCGAGCACGGCTCTTCGATAGCAAATGAAGCCGGCTGTCGTATCATGAATAGGTATGCCGGTTATCAGTTTCACATATTTAGAAGCATAGTAAGACATCAATACACGTCCCATGGGCCAATTCACAACATTTACGCCACTGACGTAGCGGGAGCCTATGGCCAAATCATTACCATCGATGGCACAAGCGTTGTACAAACGCGGTAAGTCATTCGGGTTATGACTGAAATCGGCATCCATCTCAAAAATGTATTCATAATCACGGGCCAGTGCCCACTTGAAACCGGTAATATAAGCGGTACCGAGACCAAGTTTTCCTTTCCGCTCAATGATGTGCAAACTGTCTGTATATTCGGTTTGCATTTTTTTTACGATATCTGCTGTTCCATCAGGAGAACTGTCATCAATGATAAGAATATGGAACTTCTTATCAAGTCCGAAAATCGCACGAATAATATGCTCGATATTTTCGAGCTCATTATAAGTCGGTATGATGACGATACTGTCTGTTTCTAACATATATTATTTCAACTTTATGCCATACAAAAGTAATTATTTTCTGTCAGATTAAAAAAATAGTTTGCTAAAACTAATATATTTTTAGTAATTTTGCCGTGAATTTTATCTCAAAGACAAAAAATACACATAGATTAAAGGTTAATCTATGCATTTCTGTGTGTGAATATACGAACATCAATATATGAATCTTTCCGAATTACAACAAAAATATGCCGCGCATCCTAATATTGCGCTGATGAAACATTTGCTGGATGATGCCACAGTGAAGCAGATCTTTTGTGGTGGATTATGTGCCTCTTCAGCTTCTTTCTTTTCTTCGGTACTTATCGAACAATCACCCCGCCCGTTCCTCTTTATCCTTGGCGATTTGGAGGAAGCCGGATATTTTTATCATGATCTCACTCAAGTATTGGGAGAGGAAAAAGTGTTGTTTTTCCCTTCATCTTTTCGTCGTGCCATCAAATACGGTCAGAAAGATGCGGCGAATGAAATTCTGCGTACCGAAGTGTTAAGCCGCTTGCAAAAGGGAGAAAAGGATTGGAGCATTGTGACATATCCCGATGCGCTTGCCGAAAAGGTGGTTTCTAAGAAATCATTGAAAGAAAAGACCCTCAAGCTGAACGTCGGCGAAACGGCGGATATGAAGTCGGTTGTCGAAATGCTGAATGGTTTCGGTTTCCAATATGCTGAATATGTGTATGAACCGGGGCAATATGCTGTGCGTGGAAGTATTATCGATGTTTTTTCTTATTCATGCGAATATCCTTATCGTATTGATTTCTTTGGTGATGATATAGACAGTATACGTACTTTTGAAGTGGATACGCAATTGTCGCACGAACAAAAAAAATCTATCGTCATTGTTCCTGATTTGGGTGTCAGCGACGAGGTGAACAGCTTGTTCCTTGATGCTCTTCCTCCTGATACGGTGTTGGCTATGCGCGATTTTCTCTGGCTTTGCGAGAGAATACAAACGGTACACGATGAATCACTTACCTCACAAGCGGTGGCTGTTCAGGAAGAGAATGATTCAGAAAGAATTTCGTTGGACGGGAAATTGATTGACAGGGCCGAATTTTCTAGGCGTGCCCTTGATTTCAAGCGCCTTGAATTTGGGAATAAACCTACCGGAGTACCTGATGCCAAGGTGACTTTTGATACTATTCCTCAGCCACTCTTCCATAAAAATTTTGATTTGGTTGCTTCATCATTGAAGGATTTTCAGGAGAATAAATACGATATTTATATATGCAGTGATAGTATAAAGCAAACTGATCGTATAGCTGATATCTTTAGCGACAGGGGTGATAATATACGGTTTTCTCCTGTTGAACGCACTTTGCACGAGGGCTTTACGGATAATGCCATGCATTGGTGCATCTTTACCGATCATCAGATTTTCGACAGGTTTCATAAATATAACCTCAAAAGTGACAAGGCACGTTCGGGCAAGATTACCGAATCTCTCAAGGGGTTAAGTCAGTTTAAGCCCGGAGATTATGTGGTGCATATCGATCATGGTGTGGGACGTTTTGCCGGCCTTGTTCGTGTTCCCAATGGAAACACGACACAAGAGATGATGAAGTTGATTTATCAGAACGACGATGTGGTGTTGGTTTCTATCCATTCGCTCCACAAGGTTTCCAAGTATAAAGGAAAAGAGGGTGAGATGCCCCGACTGAACAAGCTGGGCACCGGAGCATGGCAGAAGCTCAAAGACCGTACAAAGAAGAAGATCAAAGATATTGCGCGCGATTTGATTAAACTGTATTCGCAACGCCGTGAAGAGAAAGGGTTTGCTTTTAGTCCCGACAGTTTCATGCAGAAAGAGTTGGAGGCTTCTTTTATTTATGAAGATACTCCCGATCAGAGTAAATCTACGGCTGATGTAAAGGCTGATATGGAAAGTGACCGTCCGATGGATCGCTTGGTTTGCGGCGATGTGGGTTTCGGTAAGACGGAGATTGCTGTGCGTGCAGCTTTTAAGGCTGTGAGTGATGATAAACAAGTTGCCGTTCTTGTGCCCACAACGGTTTTGGCTTATCAGCATTATCAGACTTTTTCGGATCGTTTGAAAGATATGCCGTGTCGTGTTGAATACCTCACCCGTGCCCGTACAGGAGCGCAGGTCAAAGAGGTCTTGAACGATTTGCAATCCGGCAAAGTGAATATACTTATCGGTACACATCGTATCTTGGGCAAAGATGTACATTTCAAAGATTTGGGATTGCTTGTGGTTGACGAGGAACAGAAGTTTGGTGTTTCTGTGAAAGAAAAGCTACGGCAGATGAAAGTGAATGTTGATACGCTCACTTTGACAGCTACCCCCATACCCCGAACTCTTCAGTTCTCATTGATGGGTGCACGGGATTTGAGTATTATCTCAACACCGCCGCCCAATCGTTATCCTATCCAGACGGAAGTACACACCTTCAGTCGTGAGGTGATAACGGATGCCATCAATTTTGAGATGAGCCGCAACGGACAGGTGTTTTTTGTCAGCAATCGTATCTCGGGACTTCCCGAATTAAAGGATATGATTGAACGTTATATCCCCGATTGCCGTGTGACTATCGGTCACGGACAGATGGAACCGCGCGAACTGGAACGTGTAATCATGGGCTTTGTAAATTATGATTACGATGTACTCTTGTCTACTACGATTGTGGAGAACGGAATAGACATACCGAATGCTAATACCATCATTGTCAATGCCGCCCAGAATTTCGGCCTGAGTGATTTGCATCAGATGCGCGGGCGGGTAGGACGAGGTAACAAGAAAGCCTTTTGTTATCTTCTTGCTCTGCCGCTTAGTAGCCTAACGCAAGAAGGTAAACAGCGTTTGCAGGCTATTGAAAATTTCAGTGGTTTGGGCAGCGGTATACATATTGCCATGCAGGATTTGGATATCCGCGGTGCCGGAAATATGCTTGGTGCCGAACAGAGTGGGTTTATTGCCGATCTGGGCTACGAAACATATCAAAAGATTCTTACCGAGGCCGTACATGAATTGAAGATTGATGAATTCTCCGGTCTTTATACCGAAGAAAATGAAAAACAAATAAGTGGAGATAACTTTGTTGACGATTGCTTGATCGAGAGCGATTTGGAATTATTGTTGCCTGCCGATTATGTGACAGGCAACAGTGAGCGGATGCTGCTTTATCGTGAGCTTGATAGTTTGAGTTCGGATAAAGAAGTTGCAGATTTACGTTTACAGCTGATTGACCGCTTCGGACCTATTCCGCATGAGACCGAGGAACTTCTCCGTATTCCCATATTACGAAATTTGGCTACTCATTTGGGTATAGAGAAGATATATCTCAAAGGTGGTAACATGAGTCTTTTCTTTGTTTCCAATCAAGATAGTCCATTCTATAATAGTCAGGCTTTTGGTAAAGTGATAAAATTCGTACAAGAGAATCAGGCTCAATGCCGATTTGCCGCCGAAGGTGCCAGACGCAGGCTTTTAATCAGTGAAATACCTAATGTTGAAAATGCGGTGGATATTTTAAAAAGAATTTTGACTATTTATTGATTGATTAATTAATGAAGACAAAAAGCATCGCAAATATTTTTTTTTGCGATGCAAAAGTAATACAATCGCATCGCATTACCATAAGTTTTGCGATGCGAATATTAAAGCCTTAAATGTTGAAGGGATTATTTCCGCTTTCTTGATGTTCTGGACTTAGGATTGTTCTGTTCATGGGCCTCTTTCTGTTCCCATTTCTTAATTAGTCCTTCTGTTTCGTTTTTCAAATCATTGTGATGATGAAAATTACGATTGCCATATAATTTGTCAATCAAGTCCGACCTTCCTATTTTATGCAGTTCGTTGATGATACTCTGCCGTTCTTCCGGTTTATACCAGAAGAAAAACAAGCGTTGTGCCAATTTCTCTTTGGGCGTTTTGGCACTGTATACCGGTTCAAGCGTATACGGGTCGAATCCTGTGTACCAGGCCTCGGTCGATACCGTCATAGGAGTGGGAGTGAAGTCCTGAATCTGCTCCAGGTGAAAGTTTAAGCGTTTAGTGATTACAGCAAGCTCGGCCATATCTACTTCGTGACATCCGGGATGCGAGGAAATAAAATAAGGAATGAGTTGTTGATGCATATCCTCTTCTTCGTTAATCCGGTCAAATATCTTTTTAAATTCCTCAAACTCAGAGAAAGGAGGTTTGCGCATCATTGTCAGTACGCGATCGCTCGTATGTTCCGGAGCCACCTTCAGTCTGCCGCTCACATGGTTTACTATCAGCTCACGCGTATATTCGGCATTGGTACGATTGACCGCCTGATCCTTACTTTGGTGCAGTAGCAGGTCATAACGTATACCGCTGCCGATAAAAGATTTTTTGATTCCCGGTAGGGCATCGACTGCATGATAAATATCAAGTAACGGACGATGGTCGGTATTCAGGTTCGGACAAATTTTCGGGTTGATGCACGATGGCCGTTTGCAGCGTTCGCAGAGTGAATGGTCACGTCCGCCCATGCGGTACATATTGGCCGATGGGCCGCCTAAATCGCTTAGATATCCTTTAAAATCAGGCATTTGTATCACCTGTTTTACTTCTTTCAGGATAGATTCTTTGCTACGGTTCATTATGAATTTGCCTTGATGGGCGGAGATCGTGCAAAAGGCGCATCCGCCGAAACATCCACGATGGATATTGACGGAGAATTTAATCATTTCATAAGCCGGAATGCGTTTATCCTTGTATTTCGGATGTGGCATACGGGTATAGGGCAGATCGAAAGAATGATCAAGTTCGGGTGTGGTGAGTGGCGGAAAGGGCGGATTAACCACTACGATCTGTTCACCTACTGCCTGCGTGATGCGTGAAGCATTGAACTTGTTTGATTCTTCTTCGATATGCCTGAAGTTATCTGCTTCTTTTTTCTTGTCTTTCAGACATTCTTCATGTGAATAGAGTTTGATATCACCGGGCAGGGCTGTAATATCTTCCGCTTTGCGGAGGTAGGCTGTTTGCGGGATATCCGTGAGTTTCGGAAACTGATGGACCAATTGGTTGAGCGGCTTTTCTCCCATGCCGTAAATCAGAATATCCGCTCCGCTGTCACAAAGAATACTCGGCAAAACCTTGTCTTGCCAGTAGTCATAATGAGTGAGGCGTCGCATACTTGCCTCGATGCCGCCCAAAACAACGGGCACATCGGGGTAAATCTCTTTGAGGATACGGGTATAAGTGATTGATGGACAATCCGGACGCATGTCCGTTCGTCCGTCCGGTGTGTAGGCATCTTCACTGCGCAATCGTTTGTTGGCTGTATATTTATTGACTTGTGCATCCATGCATCCCGACGTGACACCGAAAAACAGGCGTGGACGCCCCAGCTTTTTAAAGTCACGCAGGTCGTCACGCCAATTTGGTTGAGGCACAATGGCTACACGCAAATTCTCAGCTTCGAGAATTCTGCCGATAACGGCCGTACCAAATGAGGGATGATCTACATAAGCATCTCCACTGAAAAGAATTACATCAAGTTCGTCCCATCCATGAAGTTCTACTTCTTTTTTGGTGGTGGGCAACCAGTCGGTAAGTTTATAGCTATTCATCCGTTGGTAAAATCATTTTTTTTTAAATTGTAATATCATTCTGTCTTTCATATAGACCTCACGAAAACCGACGGATTGTTCCGACAAGTATTCTTTTAAGTCATTGAAAGCTTCCTTATTGTCCATAATAATTTCAATTGTTTCGCCCAACGGTGCTTCACAGATTGTTCTCATAGCCGGAATCAATGGACTGTATGTTATTTGTTTGCAAGTATCCAAACTGATCATTTTTCTTCTTCTTCAGTATCTTCGTTATTGTCGGAATCTTCGTCTTCTTGTTCCAACCAGTGTAGATAAAGATAAGCAAGTTGTTGAAGGCCAAATGATTTCATATTGTTGTGATAAATAACATCAATGCAGAGATCAAGCAAAGCTTTACTGTCTTTTTCCTCACTTGCGATAAGTGCACGCAGGTTCAATCTTAATTTTTCAAGTACATTTTCGTCAATAATGCCATTGCTGTCAATGAGTTGGCGAAATAAGGCATACTTCTCGATTGTTTTTAAATTCTCTTCGGAAACCTCAACAGTGCGCGTGCCACTAGGGTTGGCTTGTATTGCATACTTCATAATTCGTTGCTTTAAAGGTTTTATATCTTCTAGCAAAGATAAAACTTTTTATGTAACGAGAAACAAGTTTCCGTTTTATTTTTCAAAAAGGGCGGAAAGTATATATAATATTTTCCGCCCTTTGATATGAACAATGTTTTCGTGATTATGGAATATACTTCACAAAGGCTTCCATCGCCTCATATGATGCCAAACCAAGTTCGTCATACAGTTCGGCTGTTCCGTGATTGCGGTCTTCGCTTCTTTGCCAGAACAATCTTTCATCGTTGCCCAAATAAGGGGCACTTTCCATTTGCGACTGATGTTTCAAAATGGCGTTGCGTTTGGCACGAAGTTCTTCGGGACTGATTGGTACAACCATCTCGATGTTTTCAATATCCCATTCGGCCCATGCACCACGATACATCCATATACGGCAGTTCTTTAGCCATTCGGCATTGGCTTCTTTTTCCAAATCAATGGCAGCCAGAACGGCATCCGTGCATACGCGGTGTGTGCCATGCGGATCGGCCAGATCACCGGCTACGAACACCTCATGCGGTTGTATGTCTTGCAATAGTTTACGAACAATAATAACATCCTTTTCCGTCATTTTGTTCTTTTTTACCCTGCCGGTTTCATAAAAGGGCAAGTCAAGAAAATGAACGTGATTCAGCGGAATCTTATTGTATGTGCAGGCCGTGCGGGCTTCGCCACGACGGATAAGTCCCTTGATGGTGAGGATATCTTTTGTATCTACGTCGCCGTCTTTCTTTTCTTTTAAGAATTTACGGATTTCGGCATATTTATTTTTGATGACTTCATCTTTTTCTTTATCAAAAATCTGGTTAAATCCATTGATGAAGTGCATGAAACGAACAACTTCTTCATCACCTACGGCTATGTCACCGGAAGTTTCGTAAGCTACATGAAAGTCGTGACCTTGTTCAACCAATCGGCGTATTGTTCCTCCCATAGAGATGACATCATCATCGGGATGTGGTGAAAATACGATAATACGCTTAGGAAATGGTTTCGCACGTTCGGGACGATAAGTGTCATCGGCATTCGGTTTGCCACCCGGCCATCCGGTGATGGTATGCTGCAAATCATTGAATATCTTGATGTTGACATTATAAGCAGAACCGTATAAAGCCAGCAATTCGCTTAGTCCGTTTTCATTATAGTCTTTGTTCGTCAACTTTAAGATCGGTTTCTTTACTACTTGACAAAGCCAAACGATGGCACTACGGATCAGTTTGTCATTCCAGTCGCATGAGGTTACTAACCAAGGGCGTTGGATACGCGTCAGATTAGAGCCGGCAGCCAAATCAACAACGACATGGGTATTGCTGTGTGTTTGCAGAAATGAGGCAGGAAATGCATCGGTTATTTGGCCTTCAACACATTGCTTGATCATCGAAGCCTTTTCTTCACCCCAAGCAATCAGATACAATTTCTTTGCACCTAATATGGTTGATATACCCATGGTGATAGCGCAAGGTGGAGTATTTTCCATACTTCCGAATATTTTTGACGACTCATTGCGTGACTCGCTATCCGGAAGAATCAGTCGGGTGACAGAATTAAGTCTGGAACCCGGACCGTTGAATGCGATATTACCCATGTGTCCGATGCCCATCAGAGCGATATCTATGCCTCCGTAACTTTTGATTCGTTGTTCATATAATCTGCATAGTTCGATGATCTTATCTTTGGATACTGTGCCGTCAAAAGTGAAAATGTTTTGTTGGTCGACATTGATGTGATCGAGCAACATGGATTTTAATGAATTGAAATTACTGTTTACAGCATCTTTGGTCAACGGATAGTATTCATACATATTAAAGATGATGACATTGCTGAAGCTTAGTCCCTCTTCTTCGCGCATGCGTATAAGTTCCTGAAAAACATGTACGGGAGTAGTGCCGCCGGATAAGGCAAGAACGCAGAAATGACCTTCCTGCTGTTTCTCGCGAATAGTTTTAGCTATTTCTTCTGCAATTTTTTTTGCACCTTCCTCAACAGATTTATAAATATCTGTAGGAACTTTTTCCATTCGGGTTAGAACCGATCTCTCAAACGCATTCTCTGGTCTGTAATATTTGGGGGAGACCCTGTTGAGCGTAATCTGAGAACTTAAATTAGTTTTCATAAAAATGTTATTAAGTTGTTAAATCGATTAGTATTTATTTGTACTAATAAACTTAAGCAAAGATATAAAAAAACCAATAATATAGAATGTATTATTGGTTTCTTAT
>JALNVG010000007.1 GCA_023227685.1 Bacteroidaceae bacterium | reverse complement strand
TATATAAAGTATAGAACATTTTGATAACTACAATTATTGCAGGGACAAAATGAAATATTGAAAGTAAAAGCGAGTTATTTTTGAGAAATTGAAAGTTAAGAGAGAAAATAGAGAGACTAAAGACTAAGACAAACTTATTTTCAGAGACAAAAAATACCACATACAACATTTTTTCTGAAGCCCAGATGACTCCCATATGCAAGCACCTCTTTTTGTATTCCCTTCTCCGTATGTACAGCGCGGGATGAAAGACATTCACTTTCACTGTAATGACAATTAATTCGTTTTTCCATAAACACTATTATTTATTGTTATTAAATAGTGTCCTATACTAATAGGACAAATCTTGTCCTGAGTGACGAATAGCTTCATATTTCTTTCTGGCCGACAGGATTGCCATAAAAATATTTTCAAATGCAACTATTATCCGATTTATAGTATTACCTTTACTCCCAATATTCAATAATACATTATTATAATATGAAAATGTTGTCAATAGGAGACTTAAAAACTCGCATTCCTATTATTCAGGGTGGAATGGGTGTCGGAATTTCCTTATCCGGTCTAGCTTCTGCTGTAGCAAATGAAGGAGGAATTGGCGTGATCTCATGCGCTGGTCTCGGACTTATATACAACAAATTATCAAGTAGTTTTAGTGAGGCTTGCATCTTAGGACTTAAAGAAGAACTAAGACTAGCACATGAGAAAGTAAAAGAAACAAAGGAAAGAGCAAGGGGAATTGTCGGAGTCAATATTATGGTGGCTATGACTAACTTTGCCGATATGGTGAAAACATCAATTGCCGAAAAGGCCGACATCATATTTTGTGGGGCCGGACTGCCTCTTAATTTGCCTAGTTTCCTGCAAAAAGGGAGCACAACAAAGCTTGTGCCTATCGTCTCATCGGCCCGTGCCTTGAGAATCATCTGTGAAAAATGGCAAAGCCTGTATAATTATCTTCCTGATGCCGTGGTTGTTGAAGGCCCTAAAGCCGGAGGTCACTTGGGATTCAAAGAAAATCAAATTACTGACGAACAATATTCTTTGGAAGAAATTCTGCCACAAGTCGTAGCAGAAACGGCCATTTATGAAAAGAAATACAATAAAACGATTCCTGTAATTGCCGGCGGCGGCATTTATTCGGGAGCGGATATTTACAAAATGATGAGCCTTGGAGCTTCTGGTGTACAGTTGGGAACTCGCTTTGTCACCACAAACGAATGTGATGCTTCTATGGCATTCAAGGAGCAATATCTGAACGCAAAGATAGAGGATATAGAGATTATTAAAAGCCCGGTGGGAATGCCCGGTCGTGCAATCAGCGGTTTTTTCATCCAACAGGTGAAGGAGGGCATTAAGCAACCTAAGACTTGTCCTTTCCATTGCATCAAGACTTGCAACATTTCTAAAAGTCCGTACTGTATCATGCTGGCTCTTTACAATGCATTCAAGGGTAACTTCAAAAGCGGTTTTGCTTTTTCAGGTTCCAATGCTTACAAAGCGGATAAAATTACGAGCGTAAAAAGTCTCATTTCTGAATTAATGAAAGAATTTAAAGAAAAAGAACTTTTCTCGAAGAAATAATTTTTTAGCGAAAGGTCGAGATCTTCTAAAGAATTATAGCTGAAAATACTTTGTCCTCTTTTTTGTGGTATTGCAAACAAGGGTATACTATTGTAAAAAGTATCTTGACTCTATTCAAAAAAGATGGAAGAGCTTTGACTTCTAAAAAAAGATGAACAACAAAATCGGGGATACTAATCTAAATTAAAACAATAAAAAGCAGTAAGAGAAGATTATAGCACTTCTCTCTTACTGCTTTTATATCACATATTTCATCAAACCTCAAAATCATTTCTGATAAATTCTCCACTCCCAAACACCTGCATCACCACTATCAATACTTAAACGCAAATAACGCACCTTACCGATATTTTTAGCAATATGTGGTGAACGCGCAATCAGAATTTTCTGTTTTCCACATATTTTCCAAACCTTTCCATTGATAGATTTCTCCAGACACCAGCTTTGCCCTTCGGTAGGTTGAGTGAAAAAAAATTGGCATTCATCTATAGCCTTTACCTCATTCATGTCTGCAATTAGCCACGGGTTCTTATCATTTTTTGCTGCATGCCAACACGTACCGTTCGATCTATCTGCAACATTTTTCGGATAATAATTATGTGTTCGTGTAACCGCCTCAACTGAAGCACCATTTTCAAGAGGAGCATTAGGCTGGGTCTCAATCTTTACAGTAGTAGTTCGCGGAGAATGAATACTTGATGCCGAAAAGTGAGCCTGTCCGGATATATTCATTTTCATTTCTTGATTCTGTCCTAAATAACCAACACCTTTACCATTGGGAATGAGAGTTTTGATCGTACCATCTTTATTGAATTCCATCTTATCCGCATAAACCTGTCGGGTGGTACCACCGTCACCATATTCCAAATACACAAATATATATTTGTTTGAACTTTTATCATAAAACACGTTACCATGCCCCGGTCCCCAAACATTGTTTCTAATAGAAGAAAAAAGAAATATGTCGTTTCCTTTAGGCGTTTCGAAACCAGATAGCGGCCCCTTCTTACTCATCATATAGGCATAAACATAATTTTGATTAGCACTTAAAGTATACAAATAATAATATATCCCCTCCCTTTTAAACATTATCGGACCTTCGGAATACCCATTTCTATGCGTTTTCATTTCCTGCGGGATTCCATCAAGGTGAAGATAATCGCCGGTAAGACGAGCAGCCATCCGTTTTCGCCAAAAGAGAAATCCTTTACCATTACCATCAATAAAAGGTTCTCCATCAATATCGGGAGCGATCGGAACCGTTTCAAGTCCCTTTTCACCGGCAACCAACAATCCGTCACCTTCTATAAAATGGAATGGGCCATCGGGCTTATCGGCCATAAGCACATAAGTCCCCTTATGCTGATTTGGTTTAACAAAAGTCACATAAAGCAGATAATGACTTCCTTTCTTTATCACCTTCCCAGGTGCCCAAAACCTAAAATAACCCTCTTTCATATTACCCTTCTCATCCTTTATCGGATAAGCTTTTGCCCAATCAATGCCGGAGATTAGAGAACCTTCAAAACTCCAATTAACAAAATCTTTTGATTTCCAAACAGCAGGTGTTCCTGCACGGTCTAGACCAGAATCTCTGTCAGCAGTAGCATATAAATAGTATGTATCACCAAATTTACAAACCGAAGGATCTGCTATACAATCTGGGATAATGGGATTAAAATTCTGTGCAACAACCATTACCGGCAACAGACAAATACAACATAAGCCATATAAAAAAACATTTTTCATGATATTCATTTTATTGTCATATTCAAATATATATGTATACCAAAAGTAAAGAAAAAAGCCAAATCCCATATAAAACAGATACACTTTTTTTGAAAAGCATCTAAAATAATTTTGATTTAAAACAAATACTAACCTGTTGACAGTATTAAATAAAAACAACAATCTTGTTGATTTTATAATTATAGTAGCAAAGATAGGAACCAGGTTCTCCAATCTTAATATTACGTCGTAAATATAACAACAAAAGATAATACACCTCGGAATTATATAATTTAATTCGAAAGAACAAGATGATAATCAATATTAGCATACGTTTTATAAAAGAAAAAACATTAAATTTGTCCGATTATCTATCCATAGAGAAAAATTGTTGGCAAAACAAAAAAATATTTATTGGAAAAATGAAAATACTTATTATAAACGGTAGCCCCCGAAAGCATGGTAATATTACTAATATATTAGATACCATGCAACAGGAAGCAGAAGCGAATGGGGCTAAAACCGAGATTATTCGTACTTGTGACTTACAGGTGCACCCATGTACGGGTTGCATGAGTTGCCGTTCGAAACTTAAATGTGTTTTACCCGAAGATGATGCGCAGCTCGTGTTACAAAAAATACAACAGGCCGACGCATTGATTATCGGTGCACCATGCTATTGGGGTAATATACCCGGAGAACTAAAAGTGGTCTTCGATCGCATTGTTTACGGAATGATGGGCGAAAGCAAAAAAGGCTATCCGACACCTCTGCATAAAGGTAAAAAAGCAATATTAGTGGGCACTTGTACCACCATATATCCTTTTAATATCTTATTTAATCAAAGCCGCGGTGTGATAAAAGCTTTAAAAGAAATACTTAAATGGAGCGGATTTAAAATCGCAGCAACAGTAGAAAAAGGTGGAACAAAAAATGGCAAAGGATTAACTGACCGTGATATAAAACGTTCCCGCAGAGCTGTTAGGAAAATCACATAATATTTCCCCAACGTATAATCATTATGGAGATTTCACAAATTCCTTAGAATATTTTATTTTTATATTTAATTTTATATAAGGATAATAGAAAATAGAATGAGGTAAAAAGAATAAAAGTCTAATCACAGCCCATTCTCCAAAAAAAATCTAATTCTATTCAGAATACTAATTAGCTCAAAAAGTACTTTTTAACATTTATTTCAAGAAACAGAATAGGGAGTTTCTTAATCCTTCCGGTCTTTATCAATGACAAAATTAAGATCTTCATTTTAAGATCTTTACATTAAAGAACAAATACGGGCAGAATAAAACATCTTTAATAATAGATGAATATATTTTTTACATAACTTTGCAGCCCATTTCAAAAAAGGTAAAAAGATTAATAACAAATGTTTCAACAACACATGAAAAGAAAAAGAATTTCGAGATTAAAATTAAAATCCATTAGTTTCTTTATTTTATGTTTATCCATTCATTTTCTCTACATTGAACCGTCTTATGCTCTAAATCCTAAGACAAATGTCACTCTTAGCGGAGTAGTAAAAGACAACACTACAAATGAGCTGCTCATCGGTGCTAATATCTATGTGGTAGAATTATTGAAAGGGTGTAAAACGGATTCGGATGGCAAGTATTCTATTAGGATCCCTAATGGTACTTACAATATTAAAATATCGTATATCGGTTACAAAACTAAGGAACAGTTATTAACAGTAAATAAGGACATGAGATTTACTGCTAATTTAGAATCCGGTGTAAAATTACAAGAGGTAGTTATCTCTTCAAAGAAAAAAAATGAGAATCTTTCAAAAGTTGATATGGGTGTACAGGGGTTATCCAATATTGAAATTCAAAAAGTTCCTGCCTTAATGGGTGAAGTAGATGTTATTAAAGCAATACAATTTTTACCTGGCGTTCAAAGCACATCAGAGGGTAGTTCAGGCTTTAGTGTAAGAGGAGGATCGGCTGATCAGAATCTTATTTTACTTGACAACACCAATATCTATAACGCCTCACACATGTTTGGCTTTTTCTCAGTATTCAACAATGATGTAGTAAAAAATGCCGAATTATATAAAGGTAATTTACCTATAAGATTCGGAGGACGTCTCTCTTCTTTATTGGACGTACAAATTAAAGATGAATCGCCTGAAAAAGTCAAGGGCATTGGAGGTATAGGTTTGATATCCAGCCGGTTAACTTTAGAAGGACCATTAGGCAGTAAAACATCTTGGTTGGTAAGCGGTCGTCGTAGTTATGCCGATTTATTTTTGAAATTATCTTCAGATCCGGATAAAAGAAGTGAATCAATCTATTTCTACGACATTAATGCCAAAGTTTCTCATCGCTTTTCAGCTAAGGATAAAATATATGTGAATTTTTATTCTGGAAAAGATTTATTCGGCACCTCATCTGAAGATTTCAGTTATGGAAATACGCTTGCTTCAACGTCTTGGAACCATGTTTTCTCAAAAAATATATTCTCCCACTTGAGCATTAATTATACGAATTATCATTATGAACTTGGTTCATCAATGGAAAATTCACAAATAACTTGGAAATCAAACATTCAAGACTTAGATTTGCATCTGGATATCAATCATCACATAACAAATAAGATTAGACTTAATTACGGATTGTCTTCAACTTTCCATCAGTTTGAACCGGCTCTGATCAAACGTCCGGGTTACCCAAATTACAGAATACAAAGATCTTATGCTCTAGAACATTGCGTTTATATTGGACTTGATGAAAAGGTTAACGATCATATCAGTTTGAAGTATGGCTTGCGTACTACTATTTTCCAAAATATGGGAAAAGCCTCCGTCTTTTCATATGACAAAAATTATGAAGTAAACGACACCAGTTATTATAAAAGCAGAAAAATATATCACACATATATAAGATACGAACCTCGTTTTGGTATCGTTTATCAATTGGATCACAATTCATCATTGAAAGCAAATTATGCTCATAATGTACAATTTATTCAGATCGCAAACAACTCTGATTCGGGTTCTCCTCTGGATTTGTGGTTCCCTGCAAGTAAAAACATAAAACCTCAACAGGCAAACTTGTATTCATTCGGCTATTTCCGGAATTTCAACCAAAACACCATAGAAACCTCTGTCGAATTATATTATAAAGGTTTGAACAATATTATTGATTTCGCAGATAATGCCCAATTACTTTTTAATGATAAATTAGAAGGAGAAGTAAGAACCGGAAAAGGAAAAGCTTATGGAATGGAAATTATGATAAAGAAGAACACTGGCAGACTTACAGGCTTCATCAATTATACACTTTCACGTACAGAACGCACTATACCAGGCATAAATAACGGGAAAGCTTATCTAGCTCCAAGCGACAAAACCCATAGCGTAAACCTAATGCTTTCCTATAAGTGCTCAAAGAAATGGAGTATTTCTGCAGGATGGGTATATGCAACCGGAACTCCTGTTACCTACCCTACCGGCCGATTTGAAATTAATGGAGAATATTATCCCATTTACTCTGGACGAAACACCTCAAGGAAAAAAGATTATCATCGTTTGGATTTATCGGCAACATACACCCCTACAAAAAATCCAAAAAAATGGTATCAAGGAGAATGGAATTTCTCATTGTACAATGCTTATTGGAATAAGAACCCATGGATGATTTCTTTTGACCAAAATACAAATAGCGGAATTCCAAAGGCACAGATGACTTATTTATTTGGAGCCATACCTTCAATTACTTATAATTTTAAATTTTAAAGAATCACTAAAAATGAAAATAATGAGCAGCCCTAGCAACACAACTATTACAATGCTAATCGTTTTCTTCAGCATTTTATTTAATTCGTGCACAGAAGATATTACAATAAACACAAATAATTCTATCCCCGTTCCTGTTGTTTATGGTACGATAACAGATCATTATATCCGTCAGGAAATAGCATTAAGTAGTTCAACAGGATATTTTGACCAAAAAGAAAATGAACGTATTTCTGATGCAATTGTTACCCTTGAAGAAGATAGTACAAACATCACTAATACCTACAATCTTACACAAGATTCTGTTGGCAGCGGCATTTATAAGACACAACAACCAATGGCAGGAAAGCCCGGATGGACGTATAAACTAACAGTAAAGACAGACTTTGATTTAGACGGAACAGCAGAAAACTATGAAGCTGAGAGCAAAATGCCCACACGAATTATACTGGATTCTATGAATATTACAAAAATAAAAGAGTCCGGTTATACTTTATATTCATTAAATATCAGTGCACAAGACCCCGCGGATCAAACAAACTATTATTTTTGTAAGTATACCATAAATGGCACTTTATACAACAAAATCAGTAAATATATAGGCTTTGACGATACAAGTTTGAATGGAATGTATGTAGATGATCTGTCTATATGGCTTTTCTATGACAAGAGCAATATTAGTAAGTTTAACGATGATGATGTCAAAGACATGGTATTCTTGTCGTCAGGAGATAAAATGTATATCGAAATATGTAATATAACCAAAGGCTATTCTGATTTCATAGAAGATTGTCAAGGACAAAAAGATGGTTCGAATCCAATGTTTGGCGGACCTCCCGCAAATATTTCAACTAATATATCAAATGGAGCAAGAGGATATTTTACAGCCTACTCTACTTCATCAGCAAATAGTATAGTACCTAAGGATTTCTCTGAATAAAATTCTCGTAATTATTAATTAATATAATAAAATTAAATAGATAAATAAGATGATCGGTAAAAGTCTCCTCCACGGTTAAATGCTGTTAAAAATAGGGCGCGTTTCATGTATTGCTGACATCTTTTTGTACTTTCGCCACTCAATAATACGTTATCAATATTTATAACTAAAATAAACAGGAATGATTTTTAATAAAAATGCAGAAATAAGTGCCATTGGAGCATACCTTCCAGAAGAGAAATTGACAAATGATGATTTATCAAAAATAGTTGAAACAGATGATGAATGGATATATAGTCGTACAGGAATAAAAGAAAGAAGAATTAGCAAGAAGACTGAATTTTCTAGTGACATGGCTATAAAAGCTGTTCAAAACCTATTAGACAATAACTCCGTATCAGTAGACGATGTAGACATGATCATGGTCTCTACGATTACCCAAGATTATTATACTCCAAGTGTTGCAGCATTGGTACAGTCATATTTCAACATTCCAAATACAGGTAGCCTTGATTTTAATGCTGCCTGCTCAGGCTATGTATATGGGATGCAAATGGCCTTTTCACTGATTGCTTCGGGACAATATAAAAAGATATTGTTGATCACCGCTGATACGCTGAGCAAGATTGTGGATTATAAGGATAGAGCTACATGTGTATTATTTGGTGACGCAGCAACAGCTACGATTATTCAGCGCAAAGAAGGTTTGAATGACCAAGTCTATTCTTTTTCAGGTACCAATGGTACCATTGGTAAAGAATTATTCTGTTCAAATATCTCTGAATATATCAATGGCGAAGAAATCAAATCAAAACATGTATTAAACCAAAACGGAAGGGCTCTATATGTTTATGTTACACGGGATATATCAGAAATGGTTTTGGATTTCTTTAAACAAAACAGCATTGATCAAGATTCTATTAATTGGTTTGTACCGCACAGCGCCAATGCCCGAATGATCACAAAGTTATGTGAACATATTGGCATTCCAGACGAAAAATCATTGCTAAGTATACGTTTATGCGGAAATACTTCCTCAAATTCCATTCCTCTTGCTTTATGGCTGGCAATGAAAGAAGGCAAAATAAAACGCGGAGACAAGATGTTCCTTCTTGGTTTTGGAGGAGGTTTTTCTTATGCAGGTTTGATTTTTAATTTTTAACTACTAAGAAGTTCAAAGATTTTATGTTGTTTGTGAAATTATTAAAAGTAGTACTACGTAATATCTATTGTTTTTAGTATATATAAAATAAAAACATATCTTAAATAATTTGTAACACTCACTAGAATTATTCATCTTTGTAGTATGAAGATAATTTCATGGAATGTTAATGGTATAAGAGCTGTCATAAAAAAAGATTTTATGACTCAATTTGAGGCTATGAATGCAGATATCTTTTGCATTCAAGAAACGAAAGCACAAAATGATCAAGTGACAGAAACATTGGCTGGCATCAAAGAATATCATCTATACACAACCTCCGCTACCCGTAAGGGCTACTCTGGAACGGCGATGCTCAGTAAAACTGAGCCCTTTCATATAGCCTACGGTATCGGCATTGACGAACATGATCAAGAAGGAAGAACTATTACAGCAGAATTCGGCCAATTTTATATTGTGAATGTTTACGTACCAAATTCCGGTAGCGAATTACTTCGATTGAATTATCGCCAACAATGGGATAAAGCTTTATTGGACTATTTGAAGCAATTGGAGAAAAAAAAGCCGGTTATCATTTGTGGAGATTTCAATGTAGCACACCAAGCCATCGATTTGGCACATCCTAAAGAAAACTACAATAAAGCCGCCGGTTATACACAAATAGAAATTGATGGAATGGACCATTTTACGCAAAATGGTTTTATTGATACTTTCCGTTATCTTTATCCTAATAAGGAAAAAGCTTATTCATGGTGGAGTTATCGTGCCGGAGCCAGAATAAAAAACGTAGGATGGCGCATCGATTACTTTTTAATTAGCACAGTACTCACAAAACAATTAAAAGATTCTTTTATTCTTTCAGACTTTATGGGTTCGGATCATTGTCCGATTGGCATTATAATAGACGAAGAATAAGTGTTTTAAACATCATGACCGAATCGGAGGTTAGAAAACTATTAAGATTGGTAAAAGAAGAAGATTCACAAAAAGCTTTCCAAGACTTTTATTATCTGACTTATGACCGTCTATTCCGCATAGCTTATTACTATATAAAAAAAGAAGAGATCTCTCAAGAAATTGTTCTAGATACTTTTATGAAACTATGGGAACAACGAAAACAACTTCTCGAGGTAAGAAATATCGAAGACTATTGCTTTATATTAGTTAAGAATACAGCCCTTCATTATATAGAAAAAGAAACAATATCCTGTATTTCTTCTACAGATGTTCTACCGGAATCACAGGAGCAGACCTCTTCACCGGAGGACTCCTTGATTTCCGAGGAACTATTTGCGCGCTATGTAAAAGCCCTCGACCGACTCCCCAAACGTTGCCGGGAAGTATTTATCGGCATTCGCGAAGAAAAGAAAAGCTATATACAAGTAGCTAAAGAAATGAATATCAGCACTAAAACAGTCGATGCACAAATCCAAAAAGCCGTAAGTCTACTTAAAACATTAATTGACCCGAAGAATATCTTTTAACATTTATTTCGAGAAACTACATAGGGAATCTCTTAAACTTTCCGGTCTTTATAAATAATAAAACTGATATATTTATAATAAATTAATGGAATCAGAAAAAAAGACTTTTGAAAAGTTATTAGACAAATTAGTAGCCTCTACCAGGTCACCCCGAGGACTATTTTCAGCCAAGGCAACTTATCCCATATTAAAAAAACGGATAAATTACTCGAAGCATCGGCCTTTAACGCTGAGGCCTATACTTGCCACCGCTGCAGCTATTACATTAGTTCTTTCCTTTTTCTGGCTGATTACCAACAGCCAACCGGAACAACTAATAATGGCTTCCACCCTTTCCGAGACACGTACCATTAGGCTTTCCGATGGGACTAATGTAACCTTAAATCATTATTCATCACTCTCCTATCCCAAACATTTCAAGTCTGAAAATCGAGAAGTACAGTTGAATGGCGGAGCTTATTTTGAAGTAACCAAAGATAAACATCATCCTTTTATTGTAAAAACAGAAGATATAAATGTAAAAGTATTGGGAACACATTTCAATCTTGATGCATACCCTGATAATCAGGAAATAAGAACTATACTTTACAAAGGATCCGTGGTCGTAATCAATAAAGATCATACGGAAAAGATGATATTATGTCCTCTTCAAATGGCCATATATAACAAAGGAGAAAGAAGCCTGAAGAAAGATACCGTAAAAAATGGAGAAAATGGAATTGCGTGGACACATGGAGAACTGAACTTTGATCAACTGCCGATGCAAGAAATTGCCCGCGAATTATCCAATTGGTTTGGCATCAAGATTATTATTAAAGACAAGGCGTTGAAAGATTACCGGATCACTGCCCGATTCCGCAACGGAGAAAACATTACAGAGATCTTAATAGTACTTCAAAATATCGTTAATTTTAATTTCTCTTCAAAAAACCCATCTATCATTATTATTCAAAAATAATTACCATTTTATAATGAAACAAGCATTTCAATTCATTACGCATAGCAAAAAAATATTTTTCTATGTTTATGTTCTCTTATCTTCCTTAATATACAGGCACAAAATCAAGATAAGCTATTAACCATCACTGTAAAAAATGGAACTCTTAAAGAATTCGTAAAACAAATCGAAAATATAACATCCTATTCTTTTATTTATGGAGAAGAAGTGAAAACCATACATAAAATCAATCTTAACGCCAAACAAGTTCCTTTACGGGATATTCTCAATAAGGCTTTTTGGCATCAACCTATCAATTATCACTTCAAAGGACAATACATCATCCTTCAACACAAAATAAAAACAGAGGCCAATACAAAAACCTTTACCATCAGCGGTCACATTTCCGATAACACATCTTCAGAAACACTTATCGGAGCAAATGTGACAGAAAATATACAACACCTCGGCACCGCCACCAATGCTTACGGCTACTACACAATCACCCTGCCAAAAGGAAAAACGGATCTACATTTTTCTTATTTGGGATATGCAACAAAACAATGTAGCTTTATCCTGCATCGAGATACTATAATGAATATCAAAATGCAAGAAAGTAATCAGCTCCAAGAAGTTGTTATAACATCAAAAAAAAGCAGAAGACGGATTGGTAGCTACACAAATGGGAGCCAACGAAATACCGATGGCACAAATAAAAAGCACACCGAATATGCTGGGCGAGGCTGATGTAATGAAAACCATTCAACTTATGCCAGGTGTGCAATCGGGTGTTGATGGATCAGTGGGATTAATAATACGAGGTGGAGCACCGGACCAGAACTTGATTCTGCTCGACGGTATACCTCTTTATAATGTAGACCACCTTTTCGGATTCTTTTCCATTTTTCCACCTGAATCGATTAAGAAAGTAACCCTTTTCAAAAGTTCTTTCCCCGCAAGATTCGGAGGAAGATTATCATCTGTTGTTGATATCCGCACCAATGATGGTGACATGAATCATTATCACGGCATTTTAAGCATTGGTTTACTTACAAGCAAAATAAATATTCAAGGACCGATTGTAAAAAACAAAACAGCTTTTAATTTTTCAGCACGACGTTCTTATTTCGACATACTGGCCAAACCATTTATGACTGGAGACGATAAATTCAGTTATTATTTTTATGACATTAATGCAAAGATAAATCATAAATTTTCTGATAGAAGTCGGTTATTTATAAATGCATATAACGGGAAAGACCATTTCTACAACAGTTATAATGATCACGATGATACTAATGAAAAATATCAAAATAAGAACAACATGGATTGGGGGAACACAATATTCTCCGGACGATGGAATTACATCTTCAATAACCAACTATTCAGCAACACCACCATAGCGTATAATAATTATCTTAGTGATATAAAAATATCCACTAACACCACAGATGATAAAAAAAATATAATCAATACATACGATTCAAAATATCATTCCGGCATACGTGATTGGAGTTACCAAATAGATTTTAATTACAACCCCACACCAAACCATGATATTAGATTCGGTACAGAATACCTTTATCATGAATTTCGCCCTGAAGTGGTGTCTTCAAAGATAGCCAATGCCATCAATGGCACTATCGAACAAGACACAACTTACCACAACATCTCAAACAGTAAAATTTATGCCAACGAAGTTTCACTTTACGCTGAAGATAATCTAAAAATAGGTTCGAAATTTAACATGAATGTAGGCTTGCATTTTTCTATGTTTTATGTGCACAATAAAACTTATTTATCCCCACAGCCACGTCTATCCGCACGTTATCAACTCAGTCAGAATATTGCGCTGAAAGCTTCTTATACAAAAATGAGTCAATACGTACATCTTCTTTCGTACACACCGATAGCAATGCCGATTGACCTCTGGGTACCGGTAACTGATAAAATAAAACCGATGCGCAGTCATCAATATTCTTTTGGAGCTTATTATTCCGGCATCAGGAATTGGGAATTTTCCATGGAAACATATTATAAAAACATGAAAAATGTACTTGAATACAAAGACGGCGTAAGCTATTTCGGCAAATCCGCCGGTTGGGAAGACAAAGTGGACATGGGTATCGGACGCACAATCGGCATAGAATTTATGGCTAAAAAAAGTATTGGTAAAACTACAGGTTGGGTATCTTACACTCTAGCTAAAAGCGAAAGAAAGTTTGGCAAAGAAAGTATTAATTATGGCAAATGGTTTCCATATAAATACGACCGCAGACATAACGTCAATATTACACTAACGCACAAATTCAGTAAGTCTATTGATCTCGGAGCATCTTGGGTATGCTATTCGGGTGGAACAACAACTATTCCCGAGAAACAGACAACTATTATCCAAATGAGTGGGATTGGGGAGTCAACAGGCCATTACATCGATGATGCACCTTATGTAGGACATCGAAACAACTATCGCTTGCCTTGGACCCATAGACTAAACCTTAGTGCTAATTTTAACAAAAAAACCAAATATGGCATGCGTACATGGAACGTCAGCCTCTTTAATGTATACAACGCGATGAACCCGACATTCGTTTATTATTCAACCAAAGATGATCATGATAACAAGACAATACCTTCAATAAAAAAATTCACGTTGCTTCCTTTTATTCCATCAGTCACTTACCTTTATAAATTTTAAAAAATGAAACCTTATATTTATATTTTTATTGTTGCTATTTTTACCATATCATGCACAAAAGAACTTCCCCTGGACAGTTCCGATGATACAACACTGCTTGTAATGAACGCATACATCAATGCAGATAGCCTGAACAATATACTATATTTAAGTTTTACGGGTAAATATGAAACGAGCCCCGTTGAAAATGCCTCATTGGAAATCCGCGTCAATGGAAAATTGACAGAAACAATAAGTTCACAACGCTCATACAGTTCATACAGTTTTTTCGACATAAACACTCGTTTCAAGCCTAATGATGTAGTTCGCTTTGATGCCTTTACCGCAGATAGTGCCTATCATGCTTGGGCAGAAGTAACCGTTCCGCATCGTCCGGCAGCTATTGAAAAAATAGATACAATGTCTGTCAAATACACATATCAAAGCAACACAAATAATTATATACGATACAAAATCACTTTCAGCGATTTACCTGACGAAGACAATTATTATCAAATTAAGTCCCTACTTGCTATAACGAACATCCCTTATTCTTATGATGATTATAAAGAATATACAACACAATATGAAAGAAGTTTGATTTATCATGATGATATCGTATTGACAGATGGGCAGCCATCAACTGACCAGGATGACGAAGACGGATTACTGCCGACCACTGATAATATTTACGGTGTATTTGATGATTCAAGATTCAAAAACACCTCCTATACTATGACTGTTTACAATAAAGGCATATACCTCTCATCTGATAATTCTTATTACAAATACGATGATAGCGGTATAAAAATAAAACAAACATTCTATTTGATAAGTATCACCAAAGTAGAATATTATTACATGAAAGCTTTAAATTTGTATGACTCCGATAGTTACAGCGAAGAATTGAACGAACCCATCAAGTTTCCAAGTAATGTACACGGGGGAACCGGAATGATTGGCATCAGTGCAGGAACATCAAAAACTATCACTTTACAATAAACATAAATTCTGCTTAATACACTAAACTAAAAGTCTCTGTTTGATTGATCTTCAAACAGATTACTTTAATCCCTTTTCCTTTAATTATATCAAAGATCTGTTTTTGATATTAAAATGTTTCTTATATTTGTCTATTGTATCTACAATAGACAAATATTTTATGAGAATATATATATTATTCGCTGTAATGATGTGTAGCTTTTTGTTTTGTACGGCGAAAGAAAAAACTATCATAATCGGTGCCGCACAAACCGGAACATATTTTCCTCTCTTAAAACAAAAAAAAGTTGCTTTGTTTTCCAACCAGACCGGTATGGTGGGTGATAAACTAACCCTTGATATTCTGGTCGAACATGGAATCCATGTGGTAACTATTTTTTCTCCCGAGCACGGATTTCGTGGTGATGCAGATGCCGGCAAACGAATCAACAACTCCATCGATGCCAAAACGGGTATTCCTATCTATTCTCTTTATAACGGGAAAAAGAAGATACCAGCAGCAAATATCATGAATAAATTTGATGTTTTAGTGGTTGATATTCAAGATGTCGGACTACGTTTCTATACCTACTACATCACCATGTTCCATTTAATGGATGCTTGCGCGAAGTATCACAAAACGATGCTCATCCTTGACCGTCCCAACCCGAACGGCTTTTACGTAGATGGGCCAATACTTGATATGAAATATAAATCGGGCGTTGGTTGTCTGCCTATTCCCGTAGTTTATGGAATGACTCTTGGCGAACTTGCCCAAATGATTAATGGCGAACATTGGCTACCGGACTCCGAAGTATGCAAACTGAAAATCATACCCTGTCAGAACTACACACATCAAACAAAATATCAGCTACCTATAGCACCTTCGCCCAATTTGCCGAATATGAAATCGGTCTACCTATATCCTTCATTGTGCTACTTTGAAGGCACACCGATCAGTATTGGCAGAGGCACGACAACTCCGTTTCAAATCTACGGGCATCCGAATATGATGGGCTATACCTTTAATTTCACCCCTCAAAAGATGCTTGGAGCAAACAATCCGCCACAATTAAATAAAACATGTTATGGCATCGACTTACGTGGACTCACCGATCAGGAGATTTGGAATAACGGACTCGATTTAAGTTACGTAATCAAGGCCTACAAGAACTTAAATATAGGCGATAACTTTTTTCATCCTTTCTTTGAGTTACTTATCGGGGTAGACTATGTGCGCAAGATGATAGAGGCAAACAAGAGCGCTGCGGAAATAAAAGCGATGTGGAAAAACGATGATGAGAAATTTAAAATCAAACGCAGACCATATCTACTATATAATGAATAAAAAAATAAATACGTAAACCGAACAATGGGTCCATTATCTGTCATTATTACTGTTGTTGCCTATTATATCGTACTGCTTACCGTATCTTACATTTCGGGAAGGAGAGCTGATAATGCTGGATTCTTTGCCGGTAATCGAAAATCGCCATGGTTCGTCGTAGCCTTTGCCATGATCGGATCAAGCATATCCGGAGTTACATTTGTCTCGGTACCCGGCATAGTTGGAATCAAGAACTTCTCATATCTTCAGATGGTACTCGGTTTTATTGTGGGACAATTTATTATTGCATTTTTCCTGATTCCTTTATTTTACCGCATGAATTTGGTCTCTATATATGAATACCTGAAAAAACGATTCGGCATGTCCTCTTATCAAACCGGAGCCTGGTTCTTCTTTATCTCAAAAATGTTAGGAGCTGCTGTCCGACTATACCTTGTTTGCCTGACGCTCCAATTATTGGTTTTTACTCCACTTCATCTGCCTTTTATTTTGAATGTAATCATCACCATAGCTATGGTTTGGCTATATACCTTCAGGGGAGGAGTAAAATCGTTGATATGGACGGATTCATTAAAGACTTTTTGCCTCATTGTATCCGTCGGATTGTGTATCTATTATATTGCATCCGATTTACAACTGAATTTCACAAGTTTGTTCAGTTCCATCAATGCCAGCAATTTATCGCATACATTTTTCTTTGATGACGTAAACGACAAGCGTTACTTCTTTAAACAATTTTTAGCCGGGATATTTACGGTAATTGCCATGAACGGTCTTGATCAAGATATGATGCAGCGCAATTTGAGTTGTAAGAATTTCAAAGATTCTCAAAAGAACATTATCATAAGCGGCATTTCACAATTTTTCATTATTTCATTGTTTCTTATTTTAGGCGCACTTCTTTTTATGTTTACAGCAAGCAAAGGCATCAAAAATCCGATTAAAAGTGATGAACTTTTCCCGATGATTGCCACGGGTCATTATTTCCCCCCCATCGTTGGCATATTGTTTATTATCGGCCTGATTTCATCCGCCTTCTCTGCCGCAGGATCTGCACTAACAGCTTTAACAACTTCATTTACGGTTGATATCATAGGAACAAAAAACAAGACGGAACAAGAAATCGTAACCATTCGCAAACGTGTTCACATTGGCATGGCGATAGTGATGGGCATCTTTTTCTTCGTCTTCAACTTACTAAGTAACACAAGCGTGATTGACGCCGTTTATATTCTTGCCAGCTATACTTACGGCCCTCTATTGGGACTCTTTGCTTTCGGGATGATTACCAAAAGACAGGTATATGACAAATATATTCCTTTGGTAGCTATTATGGCTCCGATTCTTTGTTTCATTTTACAAGAAAACTCAGTACGTTGGTTTGGCGGATATAAATTCAGCTATGAGCTCCTGATCTTTAATGCATTATTTACTTATATCGGTTTATTGTTACTGACTAAAAAAAAGCAATTATTGAATGAAAATATATTATAGCTTTCTTATACTTATCATCACCTGCCTGCCTTTGCAGAAAATAAGATCACAGGTATTACCGGGTCAAGTCCGCACGGAAGTAACGAATTTTTTAACTGAAATATCAACCAAGGAAGTATGTAATACAAAAATACATATAGAAGGCATAAACATAAAGTCGGACCTTTTGATCTTTGACGTAAATGCCGATTTTTCCTATATCCCTTTTCGTGAAGATAACGTAGCAAAGATATATCAAGGTGTCAGAGCACTTCTTCCCCGCCGGTTTTCCAAATATAAGTTAGTAATACGCACAGACAAACAGCCGATAGAAGATCTGATTCCACTGACTTTGCGTAATGAAAAAGATAAAAAAATCAAAGTATTTGCCAACACCTCTAAAGTTCCGTTGATCACTCGTATCTCTGTTCCCTACGCGCCTTCCTGCGGACTGCAAAACAAGCATATCGCCATGTGGCAAAGCCATGGACTTTATTACAATTCATCACTCGACAGATGGGAGTGGCAGCGTGCCCGCATCTTTGAAACGGTAGAAGATTTATATACACAGAGTTATGTACTGCCTTTTTTGGTACCAATGCTTGAAAATGCGGGGGCTACGGTATTGCTACCCAGAGAAAGAGATACGCAAACTGAAGAAATAATAATTGATAATGACCGGGGACTGAAAAGTAATTCTGTTTATTCCGAACATTCGGGTAAGTACGCCTGGCTAACAGGCTCGGAAAAAGGCTTTGCTCATCTCAAAGAACAATACAAGGATTTTGAGAATCCTTTCAAAGATGGTACCTATCGGCAAACATTAACCGTCAAGAACGGCAATAAAAACAGTAGCCGTATTGAGTGGATACCAGACATCCCGGAATCCGGTAAATATGCCGTATATATATCTTATAAAACAGTAAAAAACAGTACGGACGATGCCCTATATACTGTTTATCATAAAGGAGAGATCACTAGTTTTAGGGTTAACCAACAAATGGGCGGCAGCACATGGATATATCTGGGCACTTTTAATTTTAATCAAGGAAAATCATCGGATAAAATTGTATTAAGCAACAGTTCGCACAAATCCAATCGGATCATTACTGCAGACGCAATAAAGATTGGTGGCGGTCATGGCAACATTGCCCGTGGTGTGCCTTCCCTCAATTACCCCGAACAGACAAGCGGTTATCCGCGATTTTGTGAAGGCGCCCGATATTGGTTGCAATGGGCCGGCATGCCGGATAGTATTTATTCTGACAGCCATGGAGAAACAGATTACAGCGATGATTATAAATCACGAGGCAAATGGGTTAATTATTTGGCAGGCGGCTCAATAGGCGTGCCGGATGAAAACGGGTTGAATATTCCGATCAATATGGCCTTAGCCTTTCATTCGGATGCCGGTACTTTTTATGGCGACTCTATCGTAGGAACCTTAGGTATTTTTCAGACAGATTCCTATAACGGCACTTTCGCCAACGGATCCTCCCGTTATGCATCACGTGATTTGACAGATTTGGTCATGTCATCCATTACGAATGATATACGCAAATTGTATGAACCCAACTGGTCCCGCCGCGGTATGAAGAACAAGTCTTACTACGAAGCTCGCGTGCCTCGTGTACCAACAATGTTACTCGAATTATTATCACACCAAAACTTTGCAGACATGCGTTACGGACTCGATCCCCGTTTCCGTTTTACCGTAAGCAGAGCTATTTATAAGGGTATACTCCAGTTTCTTTATTCGCAGGGTAAAACAAAACATATCGTACAGCCATTGCCTGTCAACCATTTGAGTTTGGGCTTTACCGACGATCATCAAGTCAGACTTTCCTGGTCACCCGTCAACGACCCTCTTGAGCCAACAGCTCAGGCCAAACGATATATTGTATACTCACGCATAGGTAATAATGATTTTGATAATGGAACTGTAGTAAAAGGTACCACATATGAATGTCCGATACCAACAAACAAAGTTTGTAGTTTTAAGGTAACCGCACTCAACGAAGGCGGTGAAAGTTTCCCTTCGGAAATTCTTTCGGCAGGCGTTGCTAAGCAAACGGAAGCAGACTCTTCATCCTATAAAACCGTACTGATCATCAATGGATTCGACCGTATCAGCGCACCGGCCGATTTTGATGCCAAAGCCGATTCCTTGGCGGGATTTCTTGACCAATGGGATCACGGCGTACCTTATATCAAAGATATCAGTTATGTTGGCCGGATGAAGGAATTTCGCCGAAAGATACCATGGACGAATAATGATGCATCCGGTTTCGGAGACAGTTATGCCACTTATGAAAAGACGGTGATCGCAGGTAACACTTTCGATTATCCTGCCATACATGGTGAAGCAATATTGAAAAGCGGAGACTCTTTTACTTCCTGCAGCAAAGAAGCTGTAGAAGATGGACTCGTCAATTTAAAGGATTACCACATAGTCGACTTGATTCTCGGTAAGGAATGTCAAACAAAGATGGGACGTGGTGGAGTGACTCCGCTCAAATTCAAGACTTTCGACAAAACGATGCAAAACAAGATCAAAGATTACTGTCAGGCAGGAGGAAGTTTTTTTGTTTCGGGTGCATTTGTCGGCACTGATCTTTGGGCAAACGGATTAACAAAACCTATTGCCGCCGATGCAGAATTTGCAACGGGAACATTAAAGTACAAATGGCGAACCGGACGCGCGGCTCTCAATGACACAGTAAAATGTGTACACTCCCCTTTTACGTCCTTCGCGGGGAATTATTCTTTTTACAATAAGCCGAATTCTAAATCATACGTTGTCGAATCACCGGATGCCATCGAACCTGCTTCAAAAGATGCATATACCATTTTTCGGTATACGGAAAACAATTTGAGCGCAGGCATTGCATATAAAGGTTATTACAAGACATGTGTACTCGGGTTCCCGTTTGAATCTTTGCGCACAAAAACGGAAAGAGAAGAATTGATGAAATCAATCTTGGATTTTTTTAAAAGATAAAATACGGATCATGAAAATATTTGATATGAAAACAAAAATAAATTGTTTTATCCCTTATTCGAGTTCGAAACAGGTCACAGAGACTATAAAAGAATTACAGGCCTCAACAGCGGTAAACAAGATTTATCTATTGACAACAGAATCTTGTTTACCAATAAATAAAACTTGCAAAGAATCAATTTCCGGTTGTCAGGTATTGCATGTTTCGGGATTAGAATCCAGCCAAACCATGCGAACTATTGCAGCCCGCGCGGATACTGATTATCTGATGCTTTATACCAAACAAACCACTCTAAAGCTCGGACTATTCGCTTTCGAGCGGATGCTCCGAATTGCCGAAGACACTAATGCCGGTATGGTCTATGCCGACCGTTATCAGGTTAAAGAAAACAAACAAGAAGCTTCGCCTGTCATCGATTATCAATCGGGCAGTCTCCGCAATGATTTTGATTTCGGTTCAATACTCTTTTTAAATTCCACGGCTTTTAAAGAAGCTGTTTCGCGCATGCAGAACAATTATCAGTTTGCCGGATTATATGATTTACGCTTAAAGCTTTCTCAAAAAGGAGCACTGGTTCATATCAACGAATATTTGTATTCGGAAGTTGAATACGATACCCGCAAGAGCGGAGAAAAGATATTTGACTATGTAAATCCCCAAAACCGAGAAATACAAGTTGAAATGGAACAGGCATGCACGGAACATCTGAAAAATATCGGTGGTTATCTGCGCCCTCAATTTGAGCAGATCACTTTTGATAGCAATCCTTTTGAGTATGAAGCTTCAATTATTATCCCCGTACGCAATAGAATACTGACTATTCGTGATGCTATTCATTCAGCTTTAAGCCAACAATCGGATTTTAAATTTAATGTGATAGTGATCGACAACCATTCAACCGACGGAACAACCGAAGCTATTCACGAGTTTTCTCACGACCGCCGATTGATTCATCTGATTCCCGAACGAAATGATTTAGGCATTGGCGGATGCTGGAACATGGGTGTGCATGATCCGCTTTGTGGAAAATTTGCCGTTCAATTGGACAGCGATGATATGTATAATGACGAACATACATTACAGACTATCGTTGAAGCTTTTTATCAGCAAAATTGCGCAATGGTCGTAGGTACATACATGATGACCGATTTCGAGAAAAAAACTTTGCCGCCCGGCATAATAGATCATAAAGAGTGGACGCCTGAAAACGGACGCAATAATGCACTTCGCATCAATGGTTTCGGTGCCCCACGTGCCTTTTATACTCCGGTACTACGCAAAATAAATATGCCGAACACCAGTTATGGCGAAGACTATGCGATAGGACTTACCCTGTCACGCCAATATCAAATAGGGCGCATCTATCAAGTATTATATCTCTGCCGACGTTGGGAGGGCAATTCGGATGCCGCACTTGATGTGGAAAAGACAAACAAAAATAATTTATATAAAGATCGCATACGTACTTGGGAATTGCAGGCACGTATAGCCATGAATAAAAACGATAAAGGATAAGAAGGGAAAAAGATGAAACAAACTTTGGATACTTTATTTGATGAACAGCTCCGGACTTGGGAACTGGCTAAGACGAATTATGCCGCTTTGAGTCAAGTGAAGATGAGACGAATCGAGGTCGATGGTTGTAGCTATATGATACAATATAATCCCGCCCGCATTATTTCATCCGCCGCCAAAGTAGATGCACAATCCATTAAAGAAAGAAAATGTTTTCTTTGCAGAGCCAATCGTCCCAAAGAACAGTTGTCCATACCTTTTGGCAAACATTATGAGATATTGGTCAATCCGTATCCCATCTTCACCAGACACTTCACCATTCCGGAAATACAACATACCGGTCAGCGAATTGCGGGACATTTTGGAGATATGCTCGATCTGGCAGCTTTCGCAAAAGAGTATGTCGTCTTTTACAACGGCCCGAAATGTGGGGCTTCAGCTCCCGATCATTTTCATTTTCAGGCAGGCAACAAAGGTTTTTTGCCGATAGAAAAAGAATGGAGCTCAAACAAAGCCTTACGACTGAAAAGTCGAAATCATGCAGAATTGTCGCTCTTGACGAATGGAAACAAATCAACATTCATCATCGAATCCACAAACAAAGAAGAAACCATGCAACTGTTTGATGACGTATATCTCTCTTTGCCTATAAAATCGGGCGAGGATGAACCGATGATAAATATGCTGGCATGGATAGATGGAAACAAATGGGTTATTCTTATCTTCCCCAGATACCGGCACCGCCCTTCTTGTTATTCAGCCATAGGTGATGCTAATATTCTTCTCAGTCCGGCATCCGTTGACATGGGATGTACATTAATTACACCACTTGAAAAAGACTTTAATAAAATAACGGCCGCGGACATCTCAACGATTTTTCAGGAAGTTTGCTTAGGGCCCGATGAAATCAACAAGATAAAAAAGCTAATTATAGAAAAGCCATGAAAGAACCACGAGTTGAAGTCGGTATTATATCCGAGTCTCAAATTGAATTCATTCTCCACAACGACTATCTGGTGAATGGAAAAGTCTTTAGGGGCAAACAATCCGCATTCTACAAAAACGGGCATATTTTGTGGAACGATTCCGTCTACGATGAATTACTCTTTGAACCGACTGATGAGACAACCGGTGTTTTCGAGCTTCTCAATGTCACTATCGGTATTCATTTTCATTGGGAACGAAAAGAGAACCAATGCTTCCTTGGTGCTTTGAAATTTATAGTAGAAAACAATCAATTGACCGGTATCAATATCATTCATGTAGAAGATTATCTGACCAGTGTCATCTCTTCGGAGATGAGTGCAAAGGCTTCTATTGAATTACTTAAAGCCCACGCCGTTATTTCGAGAAGTTGGCTGCTGGCCCTGTTGCAAAAAAATAAAACCGAAAAAACTTCAAAAGAAACTTCTTCGCCGTTCGTACAAACAGATACGGAACTGATTCGTTGGCAAGACCATCACGATCATCTTCTTTTTGATGTTTGTGCCGATGATCATTGCCAGCGCTATCAAGGCATCACCAAAGAATCAACAATGCGCGTTAAACAGGCAATTAAAGAAACTTATGGGCAAGTACTGATGTACAATAATACGATTTGTGACGCCCGCTTTTCGAAATGCTGCGGCGGAGTGCTCGAGGAGTTTAGTTATTGTTGGGAGGATATGGAATATCCGTACTTAAAAAAGAGACGTGATAACGGAGAAGAGTCTGCCCTGCCCGATCTACGAATAGAGGCTGAAGCTGAAAAATGGATTCGGCAGTCTCCAAAGGCTTTTTGTAATACTACAGATAAGGCTATATTAAGTCAGGTACTGAACAATTATGATCAGGAAACCGCCGATTTCTATCGATGGCAGGTTGAATATATGCAAGAAGAGTTATCCGATTTGATCAGGCGACGCACGGAGATTGATTTCGGTAACATTCTGGATTTAGTTCCGATAGAGAGAGGTACCTCAGGCCGCTTGTCGAAGTTAAAGATAGTCGGCACAAAACGTACCGTAACCATTGGAAAAGAATTGGAGATTCGTCATGCTTTATCAGAATCCCACCTATACAGTTCGGCTTTTATTGTTGACAAAACACAGTCACCGCAACAAACTGTTCCCGAAAAGTTCATACTAACCGGTGCAGGCTGGGGCCATGGCGTAGGTCTCTGCCAAATAGGAGCAGCAGTAATGGGTGAACAAGGTTATAGCTACAAAGAAATACTACTGCATTATTATAAACCGGCCACCATTGAGCAACAATACAAAAAGGAAGAATAAGATGAAAGCAGACAAGAAATCACCATGGTCGTGGATACCGACTTTATACTTTGCAGAGGGTCTGCCTTACGTTACAGCGATGACTATTTCGGTTATTATGTACAAGAATCTGGGCATATCCAATACAGATATTGCGTTATACACTTCATGGCTGTACCTTCCTTGGGTTATTAAACCTTTTTGGAGCCCGTTTGTTGATTTATTAAAGACAAAACGCTGGTGGATCGTAACCATGCAACTACTGATCGGTGCGGGATTGGCGGGTGTAGCCTTCACCATACCCGCTCCGCAATTTTTTAGAATTACGCTTGCTTTCTTCTGGCTGGTAGCTTTCAGTTCCGCAACGCACGACATTGCGGCAGACGGCTACTATATGTTAGCTTTAAATGTAAAAGATCAGGCTCTTTATGTAGGCATTAGAAGTACTTTCTACCGCATAGCCACCATAGCCGGTCAAGGTTTATTGGTAATGTTGGCCGGAGGTTTGCAACTCTGGACAGGTAGTATAAAATACGGATGGAGTATTACCTTCTTCGTCTTGACCGGTCTCTTTATCGGATTATGCGCCTATCATAAATTCATTCTTCCTCATCCGGAAACTGATCATGCTATTAACAACGGCGAAGAATACAATGCAAAAACCATATTCAAAGGATTTATAGAAACTTTTTCCTCTTTCTTCAAAAAGAAACATGCAGGAGTAGCTATTCTCTTTATGTTACTCTATCGTTTTCCGGAATCACAATTGGTTAAACTCATCAACCCGTTCTTGCTTGATCCTATCAATAAAGGCGGCTTGGGACTGACAACAACAGAAGTGGGACTGGTTTATGGAACCATCGGTATCATCGGTCTGACGGCAGGTGGTATCATCGGAGGCATAGCTGCCGCCAAAGGCGGGCTACAGAAATGGCTCTGGCCGATGGCTTGGAGCATCTCGCTGACTTGCATCACTTTTGTGTTCTTGGGATATACGCAGACACAGAACTTTTTCATTATCAATCTCTGCGTATTCATCGAGCAATTCGGCTATGGGTTCGGCTTTACAGCCTATATGCTTTTCCTTATTTATTATTCCGACGGTGAACACAAGACGGCACATTATGCCATTTGCACAGCTTTCATGGCATTGGGCATGATGTTGCCCGGCATGGCTGCAGGATGGTTGCAGGAACAGATAGGATATGAAAACTTTTTTCTCTGGGTAATGGTTTGTTGCGCATTCACCATTGGCGTTTGTGCCTTCATCAAGATAGATCCTGACTATGGGAAGAAAGAAAAATCTAAGAAACAAACAGATATTAAAATATGATATTATTAGCAGATAGCGGTTCAACAAAAACAGATTGGTGTATTGTTGGCCCCAAAGAATACAGGGTCCGGATATCTACCGGAGGTATGAATCCTTTCTTCCAATCGGAAAAAGAAATGACTGATGAACTGGCTTCAAAACTAGTTCCGCAACTAAAGAGTAAGCCTTTCGACCATATTTATTTCTACGGCGCCGGCTGTGCTTTCCCCGACAAGATTGAAAGTGTGCGCAAAGCCATCTCTTCACAACTTCAAGTCAATGCCGATAATGTGGAAGTTTATACTGATATGCTGGCTGCCGCACGCGGACTTTGCGGACATCAACCGGGAATTGCCTGCATATTGGGTACGGGATCTAATTCCTGTTCCTATGACGGTGATCAGATTATTGACAACATTTCACCACTTGGTTTCATCTTGGGCGACGAAGGTAGCGGTGCAACACTATGCCGGTTATTGGTTGGCGATCTGTTGAAGAATCAATTGACGCCCGGATTGAAAGAACAATTTTTCAATCGTTTCAACCTCACTCCTGCCGAGATTATCGACAGGGTTTACCGTAAACCTTTCCCCAACAGGTTCTTGGCCGGTTTGTCGCCCTTTCTTTCTGAACATATTGATGATCCGGGCATCAATGAGTTAATACTAAACAACTTCAAGTCTTTCTTAAAACGCAATGTCATGCAATATGACTACCTGCACACAAAGGTTAATTTCATAGGCTCGATAGCTTACTTCTATCAGGATATCCTGAAAAAAGCAGCCGAAGAGATGAACATACAACTGGGCAAAATTGTGAGGAGCCCGCTGGAAGGACTGATTAAGTTTCATGAGAAAGAATTAAAATAAAATTGAGATATGGCATTTATTAAAATCTCCGAGCAGGATTCTTTGTACAACGATTTGGAAAAGAAATCGGTACCTGAAATCTTATCAGATATCAACAAAGAAGATCAAAAAGTAGCTATCGCCGTACAAAAAGCGATTCCGCAAATAGAGAAGCTGGTTGAGAAAATTATTCCCCGCATGAAAAAAGGTGGACGTATCTTCTATATGGGAGCTGGTACGAGCGGTCGCCTCGGCGTACTTGATGCTTCTGAAATTCCACCGACCTTTGGGGTACCGCCAACACTGATTATCGGTTTGATAGCCGGAGGTGATCGTGCTTTGCGCACCGCCGTAGAAGATGCCGAAGACGATACATCACGCGGATGGGAAGAACTGACCGAACATCATATTTGCAACAACGATATCGTTATCGGAATTGCAGCATCGGGCATCACACCGTATGTAATACAGGCCATGCACACCGCCAGAGAACAGGGCATATTGACCGGTTGCATAACCAGCAATCCTGATTCTCCCATGGCAGCCGAAGCCGATGTAGCCATAGAAATGATTGTCGGACCGGAATTCGTGACCGGCAGTTCAAGAATGAAATCCGGCACGGGACAGAAAATGATTTTAAACATGATCAGCACATCTGTTATGATTAAATTGGGACGGGTCAAAGGTAACAAGATGGTCAACATGCAACTCAACAATAAAAAATTGATCGACCGCGGCGCCCGTATGATTGTAGAAGAGCTGGGGCTGGATTACGACAAAGCCAAATCATTACTTCTTTTACATGGATCGGTAAAAAAAGTCATTGATACATACAATGACGAGCAATAAAAAACTGAATAGAACATCCGGAGGTTACACTCCCGGATTAAAGGTACTTAATCATTAATTTAATTACTTTCGAAACTAAGATTAAGCATCTTTGAAACCTCTATTAGTCCGGCCCGTGTATGGGGGCTATCCGGCCCGCGTATGTAAACCATATAGCCCCCATACACGGGCCGGATAATTTCCATACACGGGCCAGACTAATAAAGCCGCAAAAGAACAATAAATACATGAACAACTACACTTAATCTAACAACGAAAAACATTATTAAAAGGTCGTTTTGCTATTGTTACACACGAACTAAATAAGAAGTTAAGCTATAGGTCTTTATCGTAATCATCATATTCATGGACATTATTAAAATTTATCGGACACTATCGATTCGAAATAAAAGAACTATCTTTGCACTAGATATAAATCAATAAATGTAATGATCAGATTGAAAATAGGATTGACACTTGTACTGGCAATGTGTATTGCTATTGCTACAAAGGCGTCTGTTGTAACTCTCAAAATAAAAAATCCGCAAAAGGATGAAAAAGCTACGTTGATTTATGACGCAAACGGAGAAAAAGAAGAGATGACTTTTGATTATGCGGGAATAGGACGCATCGAAATCTTTGACCTATATCCCCAATATGCTACATTGGTTTACAAAAAAACAACCCGAACCATTTATATCGATTCGAAACAAGACCTCACTGTTTTTATCGATGGAAATACTCCGGAAGGAATAATTTCTTTTGAAGGAAAAAATGCGGAAATCAACACCTATTTAAACAGCGGAAAGATAAAAACTTTGCCATATGATGCCTATGCGGACAAAGAAAAAGAATATATCGAAAAAGTGGACGATTTGTATGAATCAAATCTCATGGTACTTGATTCGGCAAAATTGCCGAATCGTTTTAACGTCGTTGAGAAAGGCCGTTTGCTCTATTTAACCTACTCAACATTGCCTGAATATCCCGCCAATCATCGTCATATAACGAAAGATGCTAATTATAAAAAATCGACAGCTTTCAATAACAAGTTGAAATCATTGACAACAATCGATGCCACACTCCTTCAACTCAAAGAATATAAGACATTTCTACTTCGCACAATGATAAGTCTAAGTCCTACGAGCAAAGATAAATCTCCTTTGAATAATACGATTTCATGTATCAAATATATTGATAAGACAATAAAGGACCCTAAAATCGTGGAATTTTTAGTCGATAAATTAGTTACTGAACAAATAGATTTTAACGGGCTCAGCGATACCGAAGAGTTGTTGACCTTATACCGAAAAAACGTAATAAACCCTGATTTGACATTCCGACTTGAAAAGCTTTGCCATGAATGGAAAGAGATTGGCATAGGTCATCCGTCGCCCACATTCACTTGCTCTGACATCGACGGGTATACCGTATCATTGAAAGACTTCAGAGGAAAATTCGTTTATATTGATATCTGGGCAACTTGGTGCTGGCCTTGCAGAAAAGAAATACCTTACCTGGAAAATTTGGAAGAAAAATATGCAGGAAATGATATTTGTTTCATCAGCATCTCTTGCGACAAAGACAAACTTGCTTGGAAAAGCTTGGTGAAAAAGAACAAAATGACAGGCATACAACTGCACTTTGGTAATGACAGTTCGTTTATGACGGCCTATGACATCCATGTAATTCCGCGTTTTATATTGCTTGACCGCAATGGTAAAATAATTAATATGAACGCTACACGTCCGTCAGATGAAATAACGACAAAAACTTTCGACCGATTACTTGGCTTATAAACCTACGCAGCTTATCTTATCGCTATCGCTTTATTTAAAAAGCTTTTCTATATTGATCTCTTTTATGGTAACCAATATAATCTTTCCGTCGGGTGTATAGTTCGGTGACGGGCAGGCAAACAAACTATCAAGAAGTCCGATCATTTCTTCATTGGACAAGACTTGCCCATATACAATAGCCGAAGCACGGGCTAACGCCAATGTTAATGTAAACTGAATATCTTCTTTTACATCATTCCCCTTCTCCATAGCAGAGTGTAACATATTCTTCACCAAATCCACCGGGTTCAGTCCTTCGGTACCTGAGGGCACACTATTTATAGCAAAACTTCCTCCACCCAAATCACTCAGCTCAAAACCTACGGCTGATAAATCATCCTTTATGCTCTCAAGCATCACCGCCTCGGAAGCTGGAAATTGTACGATTTCAGGAAATAATACTCGTTGGGAAATTCCTTTTTTGTTCTTAATTTGGGCCAGAAAGCGATCAAAAAGTACACGTACATGAGCTCGGTGCTGATCAATCAACATTAGTCCTGATTTAACTGAAGTCAGTATGTAACGTCCCTTAAATTGCAAATTTAAATTGCTTTTCTCTACTACTGCTACGGAGGGACTGCCGGAAAACAAATTAACATCCGAGCTTTCTTCCATTATACCTTCTTTCTCACCGGATTTGGTTTGAACATCCGATTGCTCTTCGTCTGATTCAACCGGTTCTGAATAATCGCCCGAATCAGCTACTGTGATAGCCGACGGAGAGGATATCATGGCAACCTGTTCAACGGACGAGGATAATGGTGATCCTCCTTCTGTCTGCCGTGCATCGGGCTTCTTTAATCCACCATATAAATCCCCCCAATCGGAAGGCGGCGCATTGAGAACATTGTTATAAACAGGTACGTCAAACGGATTGAAATCCTTGTTCACATAAACTTTGGGTGGTTGCTGTTGATCCGTCTGATCATTGAACACAGGAATATCCGGAATATCTTCCGTATCAAAATCTATTGCAGGAATATCACTGTATTTACCAAGCGTTTCTTTTATGGCGGCAAATAATATTTGCCAGATAGCCTGCTCATTCTCGAACTTTATTTCGGTTTTTGTGGGGTGAATATTAACATCTATATTCTCGGTAGGTACTTCTAAATAAATAAAGTAAGAGATTTGATTACCTTCCGGAATAAGGTGCTCATAAGCTGTCATCACAGCTTTATGAAAATATGGATGCCTCATGAAACGACCGTTAACGAAGAAAAATTGATGAGCTCCTTTCTTTACAGATGCACTCGACTTCATCACATAGCC
>JALNVG010000006.1 GCA_023227685.1 Bacteroidaceae bacterium | reverse complement strand
GTTTTATTTCTTTTTTCGATTTGATGTATTGCATCATATAATAGCGTAAATCCTTGTCCGATGTCCATACGATTCTTTTGATAAGATCGGCTTTGGGTATACCTGCTCCGCGTGTCAATAATTCGCCGCCGCCATTACCTCGATAAGAGTTGACAGCTACCATGTAGGTTTTTGTCAAACTGAATGGCTGACCGTTTGACATACTGATGATATGTACACGTTCACCGACTGGTTTGCTTACATCCACTTCATATTTGATGCCGGCAGCCGAATCAAAGTTGAAACTGTAATTCTTCAACCGGTCACCCTCCAATAATAATAAATGATCCGATGGCTTTTTCATTTGATTGAACCACAAACCATAGGAGTATTCCAGTTCATCTTTAACCTCCCGACCGGTGAGGCGCATCTTATAAAGTCCGTTTTCAAATCGATAAAGAGTGAACATGTTGCGCATATAAATGGTGCCTTTGCTCACTTTGCCACTTGTGGTCAAGGGAGCTGTTATAGAAATGTCCGCACCGGAAATAGAGAGTTGCATCTGTTGAATAAAGTCGAGCAATAAACTGGGACCGAACAGACAATGATCTGCAGAAAGATCCGCCGTTAATTTTCCGATGGGTTCGTCAATATATTGTTTAACAGCAGTAAAGTCAGTTTTAAAAGTTGTCATGAATTCCGGAGACGGGTTGTAAGCATCCATGTCCGTGAGTTGTGCGGAGAGCTTTTTGCTGATTACCGTATCATCCTGCAAAGTAAAAGTGGCGGTTACGTCACCAACCACAAAACCGCTTTTTGCAGCATCAACGAGCCAAACATTTTGGTGGTCATTGTTCTCAATCTCCTTACAATAGCGGGTATGGTCATGTCCGAAGAATACCAAATCAAAGCCCGGAACTTCTCTTGCTACGGTTTCGGATTCATTCTCTTTGTACTCATCCGTAACGATTCCGTCAGCTCTTCCCGAATGAAATAATCCGACAATCAAATCGGGATGTTCGCGTTCCTTTATAATAGGTATCCATTTCTTTGCAGTTTTAACCATGTCATCAAAAGTAATCCCTTGCCATAATGTTTCCGACAGCCATGCAGGGATAGCCGGAGTAATCATGCCCAATACAGCAATGCGTATACCATCGCGGTAGAACATTTGGTAGGGTTGGCAGTAAGGAACCCGGGTTGCATTATTTATCATATTGGCCGAAAGTACCGGGAAATCACAATTCTGACGAAATTTGTCATAAACCGCATGACCGGTTTCTATATCATGATTGCCCAATGAAGCTACGTCGTAATGCATGAAATTCATGATACGGGCGGTCATATTAATATGTGTGGTATCGATATAATTAGCATAATAGGCCGAAGGTTGACCTTGCAGAATATCCCCATTGTCAAGCAACAGCACGTCGTTTTTCCCGAATTGTTCACGCTGTTTGTCTACAAAACTGCAAATGCGTGACAAGCTACCTCCGTACGGTTTATTCGAGATGAAATCATAAGGAAAGAAGTTTCCGTGTATATCAGTGGTCTCTATCAGTTTTATGGTAACTGTTTTATGCTGGGCAAAGACGGATAGAGTGAAAAGAGAGAGCAAATATAATCCTATATACAGACGTTTCATAATAATCGTGTTTATTTTAAAATTCATTTTTTTTAGTTATTTATCTCATTTTGCAAATGTAATGAATAATATTTTATATAAAAGTAGAAATCAAAAAATAAAATGTATTTTTGCAAATAGAAATATATGTAAGGATGAAGATAGGCATTATCACGGCTATGAGCGCCGAATATGAACAAATAGCAAAGCTGTTGAGCGAGAGCAAAACCTTCGCACACGGTTATCTCAATTATGTGGAAGGTTCGCTGGGCTGCCATACGATAGTGCTTGCTCAAAGCGGTATAGGAAAAGTGAATGCAGCGTTGGGCGCTGTTGATATGATACGATATTGTCAGCCCGATTGCATGGTGAGTACCGGTGTAGCCGGAGGCTTGGGCGCCGAGGTCAATGTGATGGATGTGGTGGTCGGCCATGAGATTGCTTATCATGACGTGTGGTGCGGCAGCGGTAACGAATATGGGCAGGTACAGGGTTTACCTTTGTTTTATCCTTGCGATGAATCCTTGTATCATGCAGCGATGTCACTATTTACGCCCACAACCATTCACGGCGGCTTGATTTGCACGGGCGACCAGTTTGTAGAATCGCCCCGGCAATGGAAAACAATTACCGAACATTTTCCCCGGGCCCTGGCCACGGATATGGAAAGTGCCGCTATTGCGCAGGTTTGTTATCTTCATAAGAAGCCGTTTATTTCATTCCGTATTATAAGTGATACGCTGCAAAAAGAAAATAATACGAAACAGTATGAGAATTTCTGGCAGCTCATGGCAGAGAAATCTTTTGCTGTTACCAAACAGTTTATCATGTCCATCTCTCAAAAAATCGAATAAAATGAATAAGATTCCCAGTTTTACCATTGATCATACCCGCTTGAAACGCGGTATATATGTCTCACGCAAAGATCGCGTGGGCAATGAAACAGTGACCACTTTCGATATCCGTATGAAAGAACCCAATAACGAACCGGCTTTGGGGCAGGGTGCCATTCATACCATCGAACATTTGGCAGCCACATACTTGCGCAATGATGAAGAATGGAAAGACCGCATCATTTATTGGGGGCCGATGGGGTGTCTCACAGGCAATTATCTGTTGTTGAAAGGAGATTATCAATCATCCGACATTGTGAAACTCATCAAAAAGACCTTTGGTTTCATTGCCGAATATCAAGGCGAAGTGCCCGGTGCCGCTCCGGCCGATTGCGGAAACTATCTGTTGCATGATTTACCCATGGCACGTTATGAAAGCGCCAAGTATCTGCATGAAGTTTTAGAGCATATTTCGGACGAGAATTTGAATTATCCTACCCGAAGCGAGTAATAGTTACTTTTTCTTTATTGATTTTTTGTAAGATTCGTAAGAGATGATAAGTCCGATGACTTGTGAATAATTCTTGCGCCCGTTCTTAATGTGGTTGACTTTCAAGTAATAATCATAGATAGAACCTTGAATTTTACCCAGAGACTTACTGTATTTATCTATCCAGTATTCATTTTCATGGCGGGCCAATTGAATTATTTCCGGGTTGATTCTTTTCAGGATATTCTGATATTCTTCATCACTCAACACTTGTTTGGCATTATTTAGAAAATAGTCCAGAACGCCGAAATATCCGCAAAAGTTAATATATTTATTCTTGTTTTCCTCGGTGCAGATTACGTAAGCATAAAAGTTTGCCTCCCCCTCATTGGTGATACCCAACTGATGAGCATATTCATGTGCATAAGTAAAAGGATATTCTACAGTGGTGACATCGTTATTCAGATGACATTCGCTGAAGAACGGTCCGTAGTATCCGGTCACGCCGAACATGGAGAATAATGGTGAGAACGTCATCCTTTTCATTTTGGGCTTTTCTTGAAAAGGAGAATGGTTATGAAGCGTTTCAGACGAGTTCTTGTAAGCCGTGTATATTGTTGGCGGAACAATTTTTAAATCATTGAAAGTTTGGCTGAAACGGTAGGGGCGGTTTTCCTTAATCTCATTGAGCAGGCTCGGGTTAATGACTTTCATTGCCAGGAAATATCTGTTGAGATGCATGGTATAGTTCTTTGCATATTCCTTGAAAGCACTTGTAGTGAACCGGTCCATCGGTATCTTAGTCCGTTGGTAGAAATCGGGTTGCGAATAGTTCAGTCCCCAAGCCAGATAAAACCAAATATAGATCCAAAGCAAGTAGCGTATGTCATGCCAGATGGTAATGCGATATTTTTTCTTAAAAAACTTTCGCATAAGGATAGGGTAGGCAATTAATCCGAAGATACTGAAAACTATAAATAGATCATAGACGGAAAAAAATACGTTGCCGGAGATTGAACAAAGAAATTTTCCGATATAAGGATAAAGCCGGTGAGCATAAATTTTTCCGATTGCAGGGATATTTTGTGCTATGATAATAAGTATAAAAAAAAAGGCAAGAACAATATTGCCACGACCCCAAAATTTTCTTTTCATACAAGCTCCTGTTTCTATATTTTAATCCGACTACGAATATACAAAAAAGTTATATACCCTCATGCCTTTTCAATAAAACATTTCTATTTGATAAGTATTAATGGCTGTCTTTTTACTTTATTCGCTGAATATGTGCCTGTTATGTTTCAACGAATAATTCACAAGCTTACCGATATTCTACATATGGTTCACCGATTTGGTATTGCGGAATAGCCTTCTATGACCTATTTTTGTGCCAAACTTATTAATATTTAAAAAATGAAACTAACAAAATTGTTAAAGAGCAAAGCCTTTACTAAGAAGTTCGGTGTGATGGTTTTATGTATTAGTTTTTCCGTATGCATGTTTTCGCAGGGAAAGCAACCTTATACCTTGAACGATTTGATACGTAGCGCCTATGCAAAATATCCTTACGCAAACCAATTGGATCTGGCAAAGAGACAAAAAGACGAATCCGGCAAAGTGATCGATTCGAAGTGGCTGCCTCAACTGAGTGCTTCCGGAAAGACCTCGTATCAATCTGAGGTGTCGTCAATTTCGATACCCGAGAGTATCAAGAAGAATTTCGGTTTAAACATCGGTGGAGGAAAAGACTTACAGTATCAAGGCGAATTAAGTATTTCACAATTGCTTTATGACGGCGGAATAAGCAGTACACAAAAGAAACTCAGCCAAATAAACGGTGACATCCAAGCGTATCAAATAAAGTCATCGATGCTGCAAGTAGAAAATACGGTAGACGATTTGTTCGAATCGATACTGATCACAAAAGAACAGATTAAGATTGTTGATTTCCAGCAGGCCGATTTGGAATTAAGAAAGAAAGACATCTGTTTGGCCATCCAAAACGGAATATCCTTAAAGACCGATTTGCAGGAAATAGATGCCGACATCATTCAGCTCAAACAAAAGAAGATAGAACTGCGAATGCAATTATGCCAGAAGTTCATACAAATATCGTCTTACACTCAAGAAAAAATAGATACCACAACAGTACTCGAAGTTCCCCGTCCGTTTTATGTGACCGACAGAAATTATACGGATAGGCCCGATTACAAGATGTTCGATAAGCAGCTTCAAAGTTCCAGGTGGCAGATGAAACAGTTGAATCGTAATTTTATGCCGCAGATGTCATTATTTGCCAATGGCTATTACGGACGTCCGGGATTGAATGCCATGGACTACTCTTTTCATTATTCGGGTATAGTGGGTGTGTCGTTGAAATGGAATATCGCCGCATTGTATGACAATATTCACCAGAAGAAATTGGTCAACATTGATAGATGCCTGACACAAAATCAGCAAGCATTGTATGATATAGAGATGAACAAGCAGATTGATGCTCTGAATGTTGATCTGGTGACGAACAAAAAACTGATGGAGAGTGACGATAATATAGTGAATATAAGATCTAATGTGAAAGATGTAGCATCCATCCAATTGAAAAGCGGATCCATCACATTAACGGACTATTTGATAAAGCTGAATGATGAGAGTCAGGCACTGATCAACAAATCCATTCATCATATAGAATACCTGATGGATGGTGCAAAGATGAGAACATTATTGAATAAAAATAATTAAGAGTAAAAAAATATGGATACTAAAAAGAAATTAACAAAATCATTAAACAAGAAAATTTCTAAGAAAATGCTGTTTCTTGTTTCAGTATTGGGGATCGTTGTTGTGTGTTCCGGGTTCGAGATGGCATACCATAGTTGGTGCAGCGAAAGTACCGATGATGCGCAGATTGACGGAAATATTATTCCGTTACGAACCACGGTTACCGGTTATATCAGTGAGATACGTTTTATCGACAATCAAAAGGTGAAAAAGAATGATACATTGGTGGTGTTCGACACCGTGAGTCTGAAAGCACTGGTAGCTCAAGCCGAAGCACAAGTGCTGGCTGCTCAGGCAGAATTGCAATCCAACAGGAAACAGATATCCGCATCCGAATTCAGTGAAATTGCGGCCAACTTCACCAAATGTTCCGCAAAAGAAAACATATCAGTCGCCAAAGCCCATGAGTGGCAGGCCCGACAAGAGTATCAGAGGATAGAGAAGATGTTTAAAGAAGGAGCTGCCACACAACAAACACTCGACAATGCCAAAACATCATATCAGGTGACCAGTGCGCAGTTGGGGGCATCATGCAGGCAGTTTGATGCTTTGAAAGCCCAAGAATCAACCACACATTCGCAGACTAATATTCATCATATCCAGGTAAAGTTGGCCATGGCCCATATCAAGGAGGCCCAGGCACAGTTGGCATTGGCCGATGATCAATACAAACATGCTTTTATTACGGCCCCGTGCGACGGCACAATTTCCAGAAAGAACATACAGATAGGTCAGTTTGTATCATCGGGCACAGCTCTTGCTTCCTTGATCAGCTTGTCCGATATTTGGATTACCGCCAATTTCAAAGAAACCCAATTGAACAATATGGTTGCCGGACAGACAGCCGAAATAAAGATTGATGCCTATAGCGGACTCCGGTTAACGGGAAAAGTGGAAAGTTTTTGCGGTGCCACCGGCAGTAAGTTCTCAATACTTCCGGCAGAAAATGCAACCGGTAATTTTATCAAAGTCACTCAACGCGTTCCCGTACGCATTTGCATTAATAATAAGAATTGCAAGAAACTTTTGATACCCGGCATGAGTGCCGTCGTATCGGTAAAAACAAAATAAGATGCAAGAATCAGTTTCTGTTATGAAGAATGATTATCCGGTAGGTATCGTAAGGGTAATCATCGTAGCCACATGCATCATTGCTTCTTTGCTTCAGATGATAGATTCTACGGTAGTTAATGTATCCTTGCGCTATATCGCCGGCAGTGTCGGTGCATCAACCACAGATGTGGCATGGATCATTACAGCCTATGCCATATCCAATGTGATTATCATTCCATTGAGTGGTATGCTGTCCGAATTGTTCGGTAGCAAACGCTATTTTACCTTCTCGATCCTATTGTTCACCTTTGCATCGTTCATGTGTGGCAATTCCACGGAATTGTGGGAGTTGGTACTTTGGCGTTTTGTCCAAGGACTCGGAGGCGGAGCATTGATGACTCAGTCACAAGTAATTTTGGCAGCATCTTATCCGCCTGAAAAGTTAGGCTTGGCGAGTATGATTTATGGTCTCGGAATAGCTGTCGGACCCGCTTTAGGTCCTACGCTCGGAGGTTTTATCACAGACAATTATTCATGGCACTGGATCTTTTTTATCAATGTGCCTTTGGGATTGCTTGCCGCTTTTACTTCTTGGCTGAAAGTGCCCAATGTGAAAAATCCCGACTTGAAAAGTAATATCGATTGGTGGGGTATTCTGTTTCTGGCCATAGGTATCGGTAGTTTGCAGTATGTGTTGGAAGATGGTAATTCAAAGAATTGGTTCGACAGCAAGATGATTATCATGTTCAGTATCATAGCCGCGGTAGGAATTATCACATTCATCATTGTTGAGATGAATGCGTCGGTACCCGCAGTTAAAATCAAGCTGATGAAAAAGAACAGGAATCTGGCACTGGGTGTGTTTTTTAATTTTTTGATCGGAGCATTGATGTACATTGCCGTGTATACTTTTCCACTGATGGCACAGATCAATTTGGGATGGACCGCCACGTTGAGCGGACTGTCATTGATGCCGGGTGCTATCATGTCAACTATCGGACTTGTTTTTTGCCAGAAGATGATGGATAAGGGCGTCAATCCCCGAACACTGATGATAAGTGGATTCCTTTGTACATTTATCTTTGGTGCGTGGATGACTTTCCAATCCGCCGATTCATCTTTTGGCGGACTGTTCGTGCCCCTTTTATTTAGGGGATTGGGAATGGGATTATTCATGTTGCCTGCCACCATGATGGCTATAGAAGGGCTCACCGGAGCTGATTTGGGGCAAGGTGCGGGATTCAGCAACATGGCCAAGCAGTTGGGTGGTGCAGTAGGGTTGGCCCTTATCGGTACACATATTTCTGATATGCAAGCTACCTGTCAGTCGTTGCTTTCGTCAAATATCACTCAATATACGGGCAATAGTGTCGGTGCTTTCACTCGTATGTTTCACCTGTTTCAAGGTATGGGATTGAATGCGGATAGTGCCCAAATGCTTTGTTACAAAGAGTTCGGTTATGAAGTATTCAAGCAGTCGTCGTTACTCAGTTATCTGTCATCATTCCGGGTGTTGGCGGTTGTCAGTTTAATCTTTTTACCCTTCATGTTATTATTGAAGAAAAAGAAAATTTGAGAATTTAGAAACAGTTGATCAATAAATAAAATGAATGAAGATTAATCTTTTTTTTGCGATGCAAATGCATTGGTTTTGCATAGGAAATGCAGAGGTTTTCTTATGCAAAAGGATGGTAATTGCATAAGAAAACCAGATCCTTTGCATCGCATTTTTTTATACATTATACTTTTGTGATATACTTACTTTTTCTGAGTAAACTCATTTTAGGATTAAGAAGTTAAATGAATGAATCAGACAACCGATATCCGTATTATGAATTAAAGTAATTAGCCAAAATAGCGATATAAAGCCACTCTCTCCTCTAGAAGTTTTTTGATTTTATCCCACGCAAGCCACGCAAGGCGTATAACTCGCTTTCAGATAATTACTTAAGTGCGTGGGATGGCTTTTTTCATCCCACGCAAAGCCACGCAAGCCACGCGGATCCCACGCGCCATAATAACAAGAGTTATGCTGCTAACAAGCAAAGATATCCGGATAAGATCCCTTCTTATCCGGATAACTTTTGTTGTAATTAATATAAAAACCTATTCTTCTTTTGAATCCAGATGCATGTCGATTACTTGATATGATTTTCCTCTATGAGCCCTTCTGCAAGTGAATTCAGCACTAAGTAGACGACCAAGTCGCATAGCCATCGTACTTGAGTAATCAAATCCACGTTGATATTTTTTTATTCTTTCAAGAATCTCCACACAAAGCAGTTCTTCATAATCCTCTCCCTGTTCCGGTTTTCTGAAATAAGAGCGAAAAGAGTCCTCTTCCAATGAAACTGTCTGAAATTTGCGGTTATCATTCGTTATTTGCAGTTCCTCTTCGCGAGTGAACCAATAACGTGCGCCTTCGTTGATTTCGGCCACCGCTTGTGAGTATAATTGTTCGTAATCTATCGGTAGTTTGTGGTCCAACACCCCTTTTATCTCGATGCACAAGAATCTCCGGCTACCGGTAGGGTCGTTCAATAGATCAAAATTGTTGCTTGTAGCGATAAAAGTGGCGTAACGTCGCATTCGTAACGTCTGCGATCCGTAAGGAAGTTTTTCCTGAACCACAGGTTTCTGTACGATATGTTTCAGGAAACCCTGATGCGATGGTTTCAAGGAGTCGAATTCATCGATATTGATCAATAGAAAACGGGTGAGTGCCAACATGGCATCCTGTCTTTTGCTGATGTTGAAGCTATCGGTGTAGTAGTCAACAAGTTGTGGTGGAAGTAGTTCGGAACAGAATGTAGATTTCATCGTACCTTGATCACCGACCAGCAGAGGCATTGCACTATTGGCGTGTTTCTTGTCCACTCCAAGCCAATGTACCACCATACTCAGAAACCAACGATGAAAACGCATCCGCCAGACGTCAGGATCATCGCAAGGCAGACGGTCGGCCAATGCACCGATACGGTCTTTTTTATCCCATGCCGGCAGGTGATGAAGATATTCTTCCACCGGATTATATACAGGTACGCGGTCGGATTCCAGATATCTCTTGACGTCCGCATCCCACACTTCAATACCCTCATAGTGCGCATTGATAACGATACTGTTTATGGTTTGTTTCGTCACCGATTCGAAATGAAAGGTCAGCGTGTTTTGTTCCATAAATTCGGTGGCATTCATTATCACATTGCGGCGTAAGCGATAGCGCCGGCGTAGAAATTCTTCCAGTCTTGCTATCAGCATCAGGGATTTCGGGATGAAAGGCTTGCTGCCAAATAAAATCTTGGTGTTGTAAACGTCTCTAAAGGTAAAACGGATTTCTGTTTGCAGCGGATGCAGGTCTTCGTGAAATATGGTCCACCGCACGGCGTCTTCTTCGGGTATTCCCGATTGAAAACATCTCTCGGCCAGTCGGATAAAAAAGGGTAGTCTGTCTTTTTCATTATCCGTGCCTTTGAGCTCGCTTATAGCGTCCCAATAAGCAAAATCGAAGAGTGTGGCAATCCGGTCGTATCGTTCATAGCCCGGTAAAATACGTTTCATCGGGTCTTCTATTGTTTGTCTGGCTTCTTCGTAAGTCTCTTTTCCGGGCATTTGTATCGGTTGGTCGATGCGGATGCTCAGGGCCCCGGGATTATAATACAAATCCGGATCGAAAGATTGGCGGACGGCATATTCGGGAACCGGTTCTTTCGTACTTATTTCTCTGTGAAGTTGAGGCTGATAATATTTGATGGCTTCGCGATAGGCCTGTGCATGAAAATAGGTTGCCTGATTACGGTCTTGTGGCAAAGTATCTTTGTTTGAAATAAATGGAATAATAATTTTTACACTTCTGGCACCTGAGCCGATAAAGGCAATCATGGTTTGCGGAAGTTCCGAGGCCCTTTTGCGTACTTCGCAGGCTTCTTTGATATCGGTGAGGTGGTTGACCTCAAGCGTAATGAGTCCGTTATATACGAATGCTTTTTTTATGGAGCTGCTATTGCCTAATGCGCATCCGAAAATAAGTATCGGAATCTTATCCGCTGCATCATTACGGTGGTTTGATGACACATAACGCAGATTTTCACGCAACGTACTCACGGGTTTTGTTTTTATTTCATGACGCAATAGTTCAATGGCTGTTTCTAGCTCGATGGGTTGTTTGGTATAAGTTTCTCCATTCTTTTTAGACCTGGTTATTCTCATCTTTTTGTTATTATTGTTTGTTTTATTTGAACTTATACGATGAATTAATCAGATTAAAAAGGCTTTTTATTCGGAAATAATCAAAGTGATACTGCTCAAAATTATTACTATTTTGAAAAATTAAGATGCAAAGGTAGGGGATTTAATGCTATTTGCCAAAGAAAGAGAACGATAATAATTCTATAATTTGTCTGTTATGGTCACTTACATTGCTATAAAGCCGTTTTTTTGTTATTTCATGTCTTTTGTATATTTTCTTTGATTGTTGTTGTAAATACGATAAATATTATTTTACTTTGTAATAGTAGGTATTTTATATTTTGTGATAATTAAGGTATAGTAGGATTTAATATGAAATTACATTTTCAGGATCAAGCTTTTTCTTTTGAGTTATTAAGAGCTGCAACTTATGCAGGGTATCAAGGCGCAGGCAGAGATTGGCGAATGTCTTGCCATAGTGTCAAAAATAAAAGAAGGAGATTTCAACAGTTGGTTTGAAGGGTGGAGGAATATGGCTCAGAAAATAGAGTCAATTACTAATGACTGCCACCGAAAGAATCATAAAGTAAGTGCCAGAGAAGCATTCAACTACTCAATTACTGAATTTAAGCAGTACTAAAAGAGGTTGTTTTCAGTGAAGTCTAGAGTTAGACTGATTAATAATTCTGTTTATTATTAAGATGAATATATCGCTGTAAGTGTGCCACTATACAATTGGTACTCCATTAGCTGCGATTATCATCAACTGACCAACATTTATTCTATTTCATTTTTATCTTGAAATGATTATGTTGACCTGTATCTTTAAATATCTTTTCAAAACAAAGCAAGAATTTCTCAACATTAATCTCTTCTACATTAAAAGTAAAATTTTGTTTATCTGAGTGTGAATTCCGTTGAATAAACCGTACAAATGTTCTGTCAATATTATTGAGAACATTATTTAAATTATCTTCACCTTGTATAAAACCAAAATAATACTCCAAGATATTTCTCATCGCATTAGGCAGTTGAGCTTTGTAGCCATTTCCCTTTTTACAATCTTTTACTATGCTCCAGTACACATCATAATCAGTTAAAACTTCAGCTCTGTCAGTAGGTACCACAACAGAACTATTTTCAGAATTTATTTTTACTTTATACGTATTATAAATCACCTGTGCTTTATTACCACCTGCTTCATTTTTTTTAGCTATTTTCCCTTCTATATTATCAAGACTTCCTCTCACTTCATAATATAAATACAAATTATGAGTCAGTATAAATAACTGGCTATATGTCTTTAGCTTTCTTTGTTCTAAAAATTCAGTTCTTATTATTTGGGCTACTTCAAAAACAATATTATGGGATAAACTTGAAATAGGATCGTCAATTACAATTATTTTATCACTATTAATATCTTTATTTTTATCAGTTGTTCCTTTGCATAACTCAACAAAATAAAGAAAAGAAATTATCGTTTTTTCCCCTTCACTCAGAAATTTATAAACATTAACGTTTTTCCCATCTTCTATTCGAACAATTCGGCAACTATCATCGCCTATCTTAATCAGTTTAAAGTTTGTAAATCCATTTCTAATCAACGAGCCATTAATTGAATCTATTGAGGTTTGAATATTTGTTAGCTTGCTCTGATTTTCTGTAATTATTATAGTTTCATTTTTTATGCTTTCTTTTAATTCATCTATTTTTTTATTTATTTTAACTGAGTTTTGTTCAAGAAGTTTTATCTGTAACAAATAAGTATTAATATCATTACTATAATAACTTGTATAATAGTCCCAAAAATCTTTGTTTAATTTTTTTTGCTCATTTTTTCTTTCGGTTATTTGCTTATTATAGCTGGCTATTTTTTTATTTATAGTTCCAACTTCTCTACCTAAATCTCTGAATTTTTCCGTTAATGGATTCAACTCTAAACTCTCACTCGACTTACTTATTTTTATATCGATTAAATCCCTATTCATTTTTAACAGCCTTTCAAATTCAGCTATTTTTAATTCTAATTGTGTATTTATAGCAAACTCTTCATTCAAAAAGTCTTTTATCAATGTCAAGGACTCTTCATATGAATACCCTTTTTTAAGTTCATTTAAAGACTTTTTGTCATTTTCATAACTTTCATTAAAGTAAGCCTTTAAATCATCAAGAAATTGTTGTTTCAATGGCTGCTGACAAAATGGGCATATATCCCTTTTATTTAAGAAATTTCTACCTTGACTAACCCAATCGCTATTATGCAATTGCTCTATTACTTGATATAAAGGATTATCTTTATTACCAATGATCTTTTTACCCCAAATATCATTGTTTACTATATCGCTTAAGAGTTTTATGCTTGGTAATCTCAATGGTTCCTTTTTCTCTGATTTTCCATTATATACAACATTACTTCTATTTAATAGATTATTCCATAGACTACTTAATGTTTCTTTTGGAACCACAACACGTCTATCATTATTAAAGTAAGAGACAAAATCTGTAGCTAATTTTTCACGATTATTTCTTAATCCAGGAATGCAATTATTCAACAATAAGTTGTCTGTGTTTTTTTTTATATTCCAAAGTGTGGAGCTAATTTCCTTCCACCTTGTTTCTTTTAGAGTTATATTTTCTCCAATTTTACCTATTATTTCTTTTTCTTTATTTCCTTGTAGTATATCCAACTCAGCTTGATAGCCCTTTAATCTAGAAGTTGCAGTTGCTATTATTTCTTTTGCATCACCTACGTCTTTACCAATCGTAAAAATGCCTTTTTGCTTATCATCATTTCTAAAGTTTTCTTCAATAAAGTCTTCATTATATACACAAGTATTTTCTTCATCATTTAAAACTCTCGAAATAGTAGTCTTGCCTGAGCCATTATAGCCAAAGAATAAATTTATTTGTTCAAGAGCAGGTATCTTTATTTCTTTCTTAAAGCTGGCCTTTATAGGAATAGTTAAAGTTCTCATAACATTCTGTCTGTTTTTAATTTATAAAACAAACTTCATTATACAAACCATTATAGCATTCTTTTTTCATAGCAACATAGTTTAAGTTTATAATTTTACAAATGTAAAAGTATTAATTAACAAATATCTTCTTATATACATTTTTTTCTTGAAATTATATAATAATGCTGACAGTATTATCCGCCACTTCCTGACCGATGATTTTGCTCTTGTTGTTAACACCGAACAATACTGTTCCATCTTCACCATTCAGAAAAGTGCACAATGTTTCCATTCCCCGTTTCAACTGTTCAATGGTTTCCTTAAACTCCACTTGTGTATTCTCTGTTTGAATTATCAGAGCTTTTATCTGTTCAAGAATATCTATTTATATAATAAACTTTTACTTTTCAAAAGCACTTATTTTCAGGTGTATTATTCTCTTAAAGTAGCTCTTATTTCTGTTATTTCAATAAATATAGAGTTCTCCATATCTTCTTTTTCATTCAATTTTTTATTTCTTTCAAAATAGTTATCCTTGAATGCCTTGAAATTTTATTTTTATGTTCATCCCATTAAAAATTTGTTTTATAGTATCTTCGGGTACAGCAGATGGTACTGCCAAAGCCAAAAATTGTTTAGCTCTAGAACATGCAACATAAATCATTCTTTGTCTTTCAGTCATTTTATCTACGATAGAACCATGGTTGGGAAAATCACTCAAAGAGATACTTTGTCCACTAACATTTTTCTCAGAAAGGAACAGCAATATTGCATCTAAGGATGTCCCCTTAACAGAATGGATTGTTTGCACTATGGTATAGTTCTTATCTTCACCGTGTTCATTGCAAAAATATTTGTTAATATTTTCTCGGATAAGTTGGGCCTTTTTATAGCCAGCCAAACGTTTTACAAATTCAAAGTCTGGTTCGTTAGTTGATTCAAAATAGTTTTTCAGTAAAGTTTGAGTCTCTGTTGTCCAAGCAGTAAATGAAAGAGAAAGTGATGGTAAATTCTTTATTAGAGTCAGTAATTTAGCATTGGCTTGAACGTCATCTTCTATTCTTTGTATGAATTCTTTTATTTCAGTGTATTTTTCTTTTCCATATATAGTTACACCCCAGACGTATCGAAGTTTTCTAATTGCTTTTTCAATTTCATTATGCTCAAAATCTAATTTTGCTTCAATAAGTTTATATGGGATAAGTGATTTCCAAATTTTTATTGGAGTAGGGATGTTTGATAGTTTCTTACATTCAGTATCACCTCTAGCCAATATCATTTTAGATTTCAACTTATGTTTATTTGCTATTTGCAGAAAATCTCTTATTACTTCATGTTGCATTCCTTCATCGAATCTGTATACAATAATATCCAAACCTAAATCGTCTACCTGATGAGATAAAATTGAAGGTTGTGTAGTTGGTTTTAAAAGGCTATACAAGTTAATGATGCGTTGATTTGAACGACGATTTTCAGATAGATAAAGTGTATGCCATTCTTCTTTTTCTGATAATTTTCTCAATATTTCAGGTTTGGCATTACGCCATTCGTAAATTGATTGGCATAAGTCACCCACAAATTCAATATTCTTTAATCCTGACTCCTTTAACATTTTCATAAAACAGAATTGCAGAAGAGATGTGTCTTGAGCTTCGTCCACGATTATATACTTAAATCTTTTAGTTAGCGCGTTTGCTATCTTGGGATGTCTCTTAAGTATGTAACATCCTATATATAAAGCATCTTGACTATTAATGAGACCCTTAGACATCCGATAGGATATAGATGTTTTGCAGTAAGATTTTAATGATTCATTTGTAACTATCTTGTTATTCCATGTAAATTCATTACTCTGAATATTTGCCAATTCTGGTGCATATTTATAATATAGATATTTATAATCACGTAATTCTCGAACAAAGTAGTCTTTAATTTTACCATTTCTTAGAGAATGAATATGATATATCTCTTTCAATATTTCATTTTCGTTTACAATTTGTGGTCTTACTTTACACAAATCACTTAGATACCAAAATGGAAATACGACATACTGAGTAATAAAACTGTCAATGGTAGATACAAGATGTGGATGCCCAATGCTTTCGCTATGCATCTCCTTATATTTTTGTTTTAATTCTAAACATGCTTTATTGGTAAACGAAAGACAAGCTACTCCGGAATATTTACACGATTGTTCATCAAATTCTTTTACTAGTGAATGTAATTTGTACACGATACTAGTTGTTTTACCACTACCAGGACATGCCATCAAGATGGTAAAGCCACGAGCATCATAGTATGCGCGTCGTTGAATTGTCATTTCATATTCCATAGGAGCTTATATTACCAAATGATTAATTGCATCTTGAATATACAGAGGTACAGTGAAGTTTACTCTCTTTTTCTTTAAACTTTCTTCAAGAAAGTCTGTCAATTTTTGTGCAAATTCAGATTTTATCTGTGTACATTTCCAATACAGTATTGCAGCATTCATTTGCTCATCATCGTTCATTGTTCCTTTGATAGTATCTACATAAGCATCAGCCTTAATTATATCATCATGATTCAATGTGTCTAATAATTGATGTAATGAAGTGTTTTTAGTTTTGTCCTTTTCTTCGAAGACATTGGCTTTACATATTTGATATTCTAACGTTTTCTGTCCTGATGCAATTTTTATTTCATCATTGTTATTAGCCATAGATTTCATGTTGGCAATTCGTCTATTCTGTACGCCTTTTTGGATACTAATTTTAAGTTCATTCAATTTTTTATAATTATCTTTAATCAATTCATCAATTTTATACTCTGTTTTTTTTGAATCCGTAAATTGGTCTTCATCTGTAATAAAAGCCATCTTTAATGGCAACCTTTTGGTTGCGTTAGTTGAATTGCAAAGCATAATAAATTGATAAAATGCAGTGCCAGATATATTTATAATCTCAATCTCGTTGTCAATTAATGTTTTATTTATCAGCTTTGAAAAAGTATTTACCATCAAGGCCTCAGAAATACCTTCAAGAAATAGACAGCCTTTCGAGAAGAATAGTTGTGATCGAGTTACATCCAGATAGCGAGTTATCATATTCTTATAATAGTTAGCCTTTTCGTCATCCAGTTTCTTGTTTGTATTAGTATCAGAAATAATATTTTCTTTAGCTCTATTGATAAAACAATTTGAAATAGTAAACGATTCGTTATCTTTAAGTAGAATAAGATTTTCTAATGGTATCTTTGAAGTTAACGTTGGTGAGTGAGATGTTATAAAGACTTGTGTGTTTTCGTTCTCGTCAGCATTTCTAATAAAGTTATAAAGATTCACTTGCAATTGTGGGTGAAGGTGGGCTTCAGGTTCTTCTATTAGTAATATGTATACAGAAGTTGGATCTTCATCGTGACTCTCTTTTATATCACTCAATACTGTTGCAATGTATATAAGGTTGTTAAAGCCTAAACTGTTTTCCCATAAGCGCATTCCACTTATCTTTGTGTCAGAGCTTATGTGGTATATATGGTTTTATGGCATTGACAATATATTCTATGCGGCTTTGTTCTATCTGTAAACCAACTTCCTGAAATACTTTATGGTAGATAGCTTCAAGATTTTTATTTATTTCGGTTTTTGTTGTACTGACTTCATTCTGACGCAATAATTGTTCATTTGCTTTGGTAATAATATCAGTGATAATAGAAGCTGTTTTATTTTTATCAATCTTTCGTTTGATAACCTTACCTAATAGATTGTTTTTTGTACTCATAAGGTCGCGTGTACTATCACGTAAAGCACTAAGATAATATGCATTGAAGTAATTGAAAGTTGTAGGATCAGCTTTCTGACAAGCTTCTGGTTTTCCAGACGTAAAACTACTGATAATCCAGCCTTTATCGTTGGTCGTAAATGTGATATTAACTTGAGCAAAAATCCTTCCATTTTCTGAAACCAGATATTGATAATATGCACCTTCCTGTTCTGCAGTCAGAGCTTCAAAGTCATATTCTATTTCTATCCTGTTAGCGACTTCTTCATAGTCAATACCTTTATCATTGGTCTTTATCTCTCTATGAAAATCTTCTTTTGTAATATTAATATCATGATTAGCTGTTCCCCAACTGTAGAAGATACGAATAGCATCTATTAAAGTTGATTTATAGCAGCCATTAGCCCCAATGATAACATTGAGTTTTCTATCAAATTTAACTTCTAGGCTTTTAATTCCTCGAAAGTTCTTTATAGAAATTGAACTTAGATGCATATTTTATTATTTTAGATTTTTGTTTTTTGAAGTTCAGATTAAGGTTAAGTGTTCTTTCCGGCTTTGCTTACTGTAATTTCGATGCGTTTATCTTTGATCGTTACAGAACTTTCGAGGTAGTTTTTGTAACTTTTTTTAAGCTTATCGTATAAATCGATGATATTCATGTTTACTATTGTTGTGTCTTTTATTTTATTGAATGAAGCAGATCTTTTACATCTACTTCCAAACATTTAGCAAGCTTAACAAAGGTGTATAATCTAGGTTAAACAGTATTAGTGCACCACTAATAAACCGTAGCAGAGTCTTTTCCCTGTTGCTCAGCTAACCATTTGTTAGTACGTTTTTTCTCAGCTAGTACAACTTTTAATCAATTAATATCTTTCTCCATTTCAATATTTTATTTGCATATTGTGTGAATTTAGTGATTATTTCGTGGATTTATGAAGGAAAGCCAGGAATTCGTATTTTTTTTTATTAATTTTAAGTGCTATTTGAAATATTTCTATCAAAATATTTTCTAATGAATGCTATGTATATCCACCCAACGACAAAAAGAATAAGAAACGGCTCACGCAGTACCTTATCCCATATAATTGAAAATACCTCTTCAAATGTACACCTCGCAATGTTGTCAAATGTATGGTTGTAATGAAGTGAACATTTGGGGCGTTATAATTACTAACAGGAAGTTCTGTTGAAACTATATGTTTATATGAACTTCCTGTTAGGATATAGAATTATTTATTTACGAATCCGAAATCATAATCATTATACCGATTACCAATATTTGGATATTTCTTTAGAAGTAATTCTATCTCTGTAATATCTTCTTTTGATAATTCAATATCAGCGGCTTGTGCATTTTCTTCCAAATACTTAATCCGTTTTGTTCCCGGTATGGGTATAATGTTTTCACTTTGCATCAGTAGCCAAGCCAAAGCAAGTTGGGCAGGAGTTATGTTTTTTCTTCCTGCAATTCCTGCAAAATCAATGGCTAATTTTTGATTGTTTTCCCAATGATCACCGTTATAACGTGGCAAATGTTTCCGAAAATCGTTTTCTCCTAAAGTATTTATATTGATAGTATTGGTAACTAATCCTCTGCCCAATGGTGAAAACGGTACTAAAGTTATTGCCAATTCTTTTGTTAAAGGTAATATCCCTTTTTCCACATCACGGGTTAATAAGGAATATTCACTTTCAACGGCAGATATGGGATGAACCGCATAAGCTCTCCGTAATGTTTCGGAGGAACATTCACATAGTCCTAAGTAACACACTTTGCCCTCTTTTACCAGCTCTGCCATAGCACCGACAGTTTCCTCAATAGGAATTGCAGGGTCTATGCGATGTGCATAATATAAGTCTATCGTTTCAATATTCAATCTTTTCAGACTGTTTTCTACTGCTTGCTTGATGTATTCGGGAGAACCGTCTACATAACTTTTACCGCCAGCGAAAACACTTCCCTGATTATTGTGCAAACGAAAACCGAATTTTGTTGCAATGAAAATCTGATTCCTTTTTTCCGCTAATACTTTAGATAATAATTCCTCATTTGCGCCATTGCCGTACACGTCGGCAGTGTCCCAAAAGTTAATTCCGAGATCTAATGCACGGTGCAGAGTAGCGATATTTTCTTTTTCATCGGCTACTCCATACGCAGCACTCATTCCCATGCAACCTAATCCGATAGCGGACAGTTGCACATCTGTTTTACCTAGTTTCCTATACTTCATGATTTTTATTTTTAGTCGATACAAAAGTAGGTAATAGCAGATAGGCGGATTAACACAAATCAAAGAATCATTTGCACAAATCAAATAATTGTCTGTTCCCTGATTTCAGTTGGTGATTTTCCTGTATGCTTATGGCAGAATCTACTGAAATACGAAACCGTATCAAAGCCCATACTGTAAGCTATTTCTGAAATGGAAAGGTTACTATGCAACAAATACTGTGTACATTCTTTTATTACTCTTTCCGCAATCAGTTCGGAGGTGGTTTTCCCCGTTGTTTCCTTGACTACTTTATTCAGATGATTGATATGTACTAACAATCTGTTTGCGTAATCGGTAGGAGTACGCAGGACCAATGTAGCATGGGGATAATCAACAGGAAATTGTCTTTCTAACAGTTCTATGAATAGTTCTGTTATTCGCCTTGAAGCATTTGGATGTGACTCATAATGATTTAAAGCCTGCATCTTCATGGCTGTATGTATCAGCAAATGGAGATAGCAATGCAGCATATCGGATTTGTCTGCATAGTCCGATTGATTTTCTTCCTGCATTTGTGTATAGATGTCTTGTACTTTAGCTATTTGTACATCATCCAAGAAGAAAACTTTATCTCCTGTAATTTTGAACAATGGGGTATTAACTAAAGAACCGGTCTTCTCTTCTGTCTGCACGAACTGCTCATTGAAGATACAAAACATCCCTTTCTGTTCTTCGCTAATAGATTCCCAAGCATAAGGTACTAAAGGATTGGAAAACATCAGTGCAGGGCGATTGACTAAGATCCATTTATCCGCATAATACAATTTGCCTGTACCTATTATAAGAGTAACCTTATAAAAATCTCTGTAACTGAATTGTACTGTTCCAAAGTTACATTGTCTGGAAAGAACACTGAAATAAGGTTTGTCCTTAGAATAGGTCGCATCTAATTGAGGGTCGCAACGCTGTATTCTTTTATAGAATTGGGGAATACTTTCGGGCATACTATTAATTTTATGGTTTACAAAGTTAATGTATTTATTTATAAGACAAAAACAAAGTGAAAATATCATTGATGTGTATTTTCTTCAATTATTGTTGCAAATATGATAAATGTTATTTTACTTTGTAATAGTAGGTGTTTTATGTTTTATGATAATTAAGGTATAGGAGGATTTGATATGAAATTACATTTTCAGGATCAAGCTTTTTCTTTTGAGTTATTAAGAGCTGCAACTTATGCAGGGTACCAAGGTGCAGAGATTGGCGAATGTCTTGCCATAGCGTCAAAAATAAAAGAAGGAGATTTCAACAGTTGGTTTGAAGGGTGGAGGAATATGGCTCAGAAAATAGAGTCAATTGCAAATGACTGTCTCCGAAAGAATCATAAAGTAAGTGCCAGAGAAGCATTCTTGCGTGCGCACAATTATTATCGTACCGGAGAATTCTTCTTGGATGGAACAGATCCTCGCCGTAGCGAGAACTTTGAAAAGAGTGTTGCAACATTTGAACAAGCGATGGCTTTAATGAATACTCATTTTGAGAATATAAGAATTCCATACGAAGGAACATCTTTGAAGGGGTATTTCTATGGGGCTTTTGATTATGACAAGAATCCTAAGTTACACCGACCTACATTATTGTTTATCGGCGGATACGATTCTACTCTGCAAGAACTTTATTTTTGTGGGGCTGCTTCAGCTGTAAAGCGAGGATATAATTGCCTGATTTTTGAATGTCCCGGACAAGGTGAAGCCTTAAGAAAACAAAATCTCTTTATGCGTCACGATGCAGAGGTTCCTGTTGGCGCAGCTATCAATTATTTAGAGAAAAGAGATGATGTAGATATGAATAAGATAGCTCTATTGGGAATGAGTTTGGGAGGGTATTTTGCTCCAAGAGCTGCTGCTTTTGATCACCGAATTAAGGCATGTATTGCATTTAATGTGTTTTATGATACCTTTGAATCCACTGTTAACCAGAATCCTCAGCTTTTGCAGATTTTGAGTTTGCCTAACGAACAAAAGGAGGCACTTCTTGCAAAAGCGGAAGAGCACAATTCAAATCTTCGTTGGATGCTGAATAATGGTAAATGGGTATTCGGGTTAAAGCATCGATATGAAGTTTTTGAAGAAATGAAGAAAGCTTCACTAAAAGGTGTTGCCGAAAAAATAGAATGTCCTATCTTACTTACGATGGGAGAGACGGATCATTTTGTATCGGCTGATCAATTGAATGCCCTCATCGGAGCTATAAAAGCCCCTAAAACAATACGTGTTTTCACAAAGGAAGAAGGTGCGGAAGAGCATTGTCAGGAAGGGAATCATGCCCTTTTCCATCAAGTGATGTTTGATTGGTTAGATGAAATCTTTGATCATCATTTAGATTGAAATTAGTGCAAATAGAAGAAGGTACCTTATAATCATAAAAAACGACAAAAAGGAACAATAAAACAATGGAACAAACAAAAGAATTCTATCAGCTATTAGAAAAAGGCATTGCTAATCTCAGTATGGAAGAACGTGGAAAACTGTATCGCCCATGCGCAATAAGTTGCGTAAGAAAGTACGTTTTAAAAGAAATGCAACGGCAATTTGATGAATGTGGTGGAAATCTTGACCAGCAATATACGAAGTATGGAAGATCAGAATATTTCTTTGCTGATATAATCGAAAGCGGACATGTTTATGAAATAGGTTATCCACGATGTTTCTGCCCGATGGTAGAACAAGGCTTAGTGAAATCTGCCGTTCATTGCGAGTGTTCGCGACAAAGCATTCTTTTTGTCCTACAAACCTTGATGCCTGAGAAAGATATTCTTGTTACAAAAAGGCACACTGTACTTGAAAATGCGAAAGAGTGTCGGTTTCGCGTCGTTATTACATAGCCAAATATACTCCACAGAACGATGTCGAACAAATAGACAATGGAATCCGATATTTCCCAATGATGTAATAAAGAGAATATGAATTATAAGATTATAAATAAAACAAAATATTACCGTGGCGGTGTATTCCGTCACTTCTCTGAAGACTGCAAATGTTCGGTTTCGATGACTTCGAGAATTGATGTCACGACATTGCATGAATTTTCCAAGTGCACAGGCACTAAGTTTTACATCAACTTTCTGTATATTCTCGCCAAAGTGATGAACTCTCGCGAAGATTATCGTATGGGCTATCTTTGGCAGACGAAAGAATTGATTTGCTTCGACAAAATAAACCCTACACAATACATTTTCCATGAAGACACGGAAACTTGTTCGCCTGTATATACCGAATACTTTGAGGATTATCAGCTGTTCTATGACGCTTGTGCCAAAGATATTGAGAAAGCCAAGCAAACAAGAAATTATGGTTTGGACATGGAGAATCACCCTGATTGGTTTGATGCCTCGTATATTTCGTGGTGTTCGTATGATTCGCTGAATGTGGAGCTGCCGGACGGACATCTATATTTCCAACCCATTGTCAATTGGGGCAAATACAGAAGTGAGAACGGTTGTCTGATGATGCCCGTCAGTGTACGGATGAATCACGCCATTGCCGATGGTTACTTGATAGCTAAAGTCTTTTATCTTTTAGAAAAGGAAATAGAATCATTTGCACAAATCAAATAATTGCCCGTTCCCTGATTTCAGTTGGTGATTTTCCTGTATGTTTATGACAAAATCTTAGGTATTTGTGCATCATCCAAGAAGAAAACTTTATCTCCTGTAATTTTGAACAATGGGGTATTAACTAAAGAACTGGTCTTTTCTTCTGTCTGCACGAACTGCTCATTGAAGATACAAAACATCCCTTTCTGTTCTTCGCTAATAGATTCCCAAGCATAAGGTACTAAAGGATTGGAAAACATCAGTGCAGGGTGATTGACTAAGATCCATTTATCCGCATAATACAATTTGCCTGTACCTATTATAAGAGTAACCTTATAAAAATTTTTGTAACTGAATTGTACTGTTACAAAGTTACATTGTCTGGAAAGAACTTTGTCCTTAGAATAGGTCGCATCTAATTGAGGGTCGCAACGCTGTATCCTTTTATAGTATTGGGGAATACTTTCGGGCATACTATTGATTTTATAGTTTACAAAGTTAATGTATTTATTTATAAGACAAAAACAGTAATAAAAGAACATGTTATATAATTAATATCAATAATAATATCTATATTTGTAGCAACATAATACTTTAATAACGAAGATGGATAAAAAGACAACTCAAGAATCATTAAGGAAAATGATTGATAGTATTCCTGTTACTCATGATCGTCGTACCTGCACGAGGGTTGAAGTGTATAAATCTATGACTGAGTCTGCTTATCAACGTGCTTATGCATCCAAAAAATCCACAAGGGCTTTTTTGGAAAAAGCTGGAATATGTGATGGGAGAGGTCATCTTACAGAGTCATATAAAAGTAAGTGACAAATAGTGATTTGTATTCTAAGCGACCAAATTTAGTGCTTGGCTTTCATGGTTGCGATAAATCTATTGTTGATAAAGTTATTAATGGTGAAAAGACATTAATAAAAAGCGGGAATGAATATGATTGGCTCGGTGGAGGAATTTATTTTTGGCAAAATAGCAAAGATAGAGCTTTAGAATATGCCACAAGAGCAAAAGAGAGAAAAACCTCTAAAATAAAAGAACCGGCTGTTATTGGGGCTATTCTTGATTTAGGTTTATGCTTGGATTTATTAGATTATGAGCATCTACAAGAAGTTAAAAGCGCATATAGTTTCTTCAATAAGAAGGCAAAAGGTTTGTTGCCTGAGAATAAAATGAAAGATAGTGGTATACCTATGTTACGTTATTTGGATAAGGCCGTAATACAGACTGTACATACCATTAGAGAAGTTCAATATAACGAACTCGTGAAATTGGAATCACTTCTTAGGACTTTCGTTTATTTGATAACTCTTTCTTCCATACAAAAAGATGATACAGAAAAAATATTAAAATGCTTTGAAGATATATTAAAGATATTCAAATCCAAAGGATATGAATCTTTCATAGATGAAAAGCGAAAAAAAATATTCATTGATATTTTGGCCCATTTAAATAAGAATTTAAAAAAAACATCTTTGTCCGAAATAGAAAAACTTGCCAACGAGATCCGAATGAAGTCTTTATTATTTCAGTCGTACGATTCAGTTAGAAGTACATTTTTAGAAGGCGAATCCTTATATGAAAATGCAGGATTTAGAGAAAAGAATCATATTCAAATTTGTATTAGAAATATGAATTGTATAAAAGGATATTTTCTGCCTAAAAATATGGATGAGTGTTATCCTAATCCGTAAAATTGCAATAAAAATATTGCTTGAAATTTTCTGAGTGCTTTTGAGATATTAAAATTCATGTCGGGTGTTATTTCTAATGGAACGGAGTTGTCTGTATAGGGAAGGGTGTGTTTAAATCGTCTGGTCTTGTCTCTATCATAATAAAAAAACGCGGGAAACGGAACTTTTCGCCATGAGATATTGTTATTAATAGTATTAATTTAAAAGTCATGTGTTGCTCCTTTTTTATTAATATGTTAATAGAAATTACATTAAATCATTGAATATGAAAAAATCAGATATCGGATTGATAGGTTTGGCCGTCATGGGAGAAAATTTAGCTTTGAATATGGAACGCCACGGATGGCAAGTATCTGTTTATAACCGAACCGTAATCGGTGTTGAAGAAGGCGTTGTTGATCGTTTTATCGCGGGACGCGGCAAAGGAAAGCATTTTGCCGGATTTACGGAGTTGAAAGATTTTGTGCAATCACTTTCAACGCCGCGCAAAATTATGATAATGGTACGTGCAGGGAGCCCTGTTGATCAATTGACGGATCAATTATTACCATTGCTTTCTCAGGGAGATATTCTTATTGATGGTGGCAATTCTAATTTTGAAGATACCGAACGGCGGATTAAATATGTGGAAGCGAAAGGTATGCGTTTCATCGGTTCGGGCGTGTCCGGTGGTGAAGAGGGTGCGCTTAACGGTGCGTCCATCATGCCGGGAGGATCTGTTTCGGCATGGCCTGAGGTGAAACCTATTCTGCAAAGCATTGCGGCAAAAGCCGATGATGGTACCCCTTGTTGTGATTGGATCGGTTCCGGAGGTTCGGGACATTTTGTGAAAATGATTCACAACGGCATTGAATACGGTGATATGCAACTTATTTGCGAGGCATACTTCCTGATGAAGGATATGCTTCATTTGACAAATGATGCGATTGCTTCATACTTTGAGCATTGGAATGAAGGGAAGTTGAAAAGCTATTTAGTTGAAATTACCGCTCATATCCTTCGCCAAAAAGAAGCGGACGGCAGTTATCTCATTGATAAAATTCTTGATACGGCAGGGCAGAAGGGTACGGGAAAATGGTCGGTTGTTAATTCCATGGAACTCGGGATGCCGCTCAATCTGATAGCTACAGCTGTGTTTGAACGTAATTTGTCGGCTTTGCTTGATTTACGAAAAGAGGCTGCCGACGTATTTCAACGTCATCCCGTAGGACAAGAATCAGATGAAAAAACAATTGTCGGCCAAATATATCATACCTTGTACGCCTCTAAAATAGTATCATATGCACAGGGTTTCAATGTATTGAAACAGGCTTCGGAGCAATTCGGGTGGCAACTTGATACGGCATCGATTGCCCGCATGTGGCGTGGGGGATGTATTATTCGTTCGGCTTTTCTTGATAACATCGCCACGGCATTTGAGAAAAATCCGGCACTCAACAATTTGCTGCTTGATGATTTCTTTCATGCGGAAATAGATGAGGCGTTGCCATATTGGAAGCGGCTTATTGCTATGGCAGCTATGGAAGAAATCAGCGTGCCTGCCTTTTCTTCGGCACTCAACTATTTTTATTCTCTTACGACCCGTCGTTTGCCGGCTAATTTATTGCAGGCGCAACGCGACTATTTCGGTGCACATACATTTGAACGTACGGATAAGGAACGGGGACAATTCTTCCATGAGAATTGGACAGGACACGGTGGCAACACTAGTTCGGGTAGTTATAATGCATAAAAGTCAAATGTCATGGAAAAAGTAAAAAATATCATTATCGTTATTTTCGGAGCGTCCGGTGATCTGGCGAAACGAAAATTAATGCCGGCAATCTATATGTTATATAAGGAAAAGAGGTTGCCGCTGTCGTTTGCCATTGTGGGTGTTTCGCGTACTCCTTATTCTGATAAAGAGTATCGAAATTACATGAAAAAGAATTTTACGAGTTACTTGGATCCTGAAGAAATAGGGGATAATGTGGAGGTTGATAAATTCATCGATCATCTTTATTATCACGCGATGGATCCGGCCGAAAGCAACGGTTACAAAGGCTTGAATTCATACTTGCGGGAGTTGGATGAAACGGTTGCCTGCAATGGAAATTATCTTTATTATTTGGCTACACCTCCTTCTCTTTACGGAGTTATCCCTCAGCATTTAAAGTTGGTGCATTTGAATGAAAATGAGGGAACGATAGGGAAAAAACGTATCATTGTTGAAAAACCATTCGGCTTTGATTTGCAATCGGCCTACGAGTTGAATAAGATATATCGTAGTGTTTTTAATGAAGAACAGATTTTTCGTATCGATCATTTCTTGGGGAAAGAAACGGTGCAGAGTATTCTGGCTTTTCGTTTTGCCAATAGTATTTTCGAACCTTTGTGGAATAGAAACTACGTGGACTATGTGGAGGTGACCGCCGTTGAAAATATGGGTATTGAGAATCGTGGCGGATTCTTTGATCAAACGGGTACCTTGCGTGATATGGTACAGAATCATCTTCTTCAATTGCTTGCTCTCATGGCTATGGAACCTCCGGTGGCTTTTGACGCCAAAAGTTTTCGAGATGAGGTGCTTAAGGTTTATAATTCGCTTATCCCACTCAAAGATACTGATTTGCGCGAACATATCGTGAGGGGACAATATATGACTTCCGAACGAGGTCTCGGTTATCGTGAAGAAAAGAATGTGGATTCTCAATCGCGTACGGAAACCTATATCGCCATGCGTCTTGAACTGAATAGCTGGCGTTGGAAAGATGTGCCTTTTTATATCCGTACGGGTAAACAAATGCCAACGAAGGTGAGCGAGATCGTAATTCATTTCAAATCTACGCCGCAACAATTATTCGGTTACGAACAAGGACAGTCTCCGAAAGCAAATAAATTGGTTCTACGGATCCAACCGAACGAGGGCGTTTTATTGAGATTCGGTACGAAAGTGCCGGGTGCGGGTTTCGATATTCATGAGGTTGAGATGGATTTCAATTATAAAGATTTTAATAATATCCCGACCGAAGATGCTTATTCGCGTTTGATTGAGGATTGTATGCTTGGTGATCCTACGCTTTTCACCCGTAGTGATGCTGTTGAGGCTAGTTGGAAGTTCTTTTCTCCTGTTATCGATTATTGGAAGAAACATCCTGAAGCACCGCTTTACGGTTATCCGGCAGGTTCTTGGGGACCACAGGAAAGCGAAGCGATGATGACCGAACATCATGCCGAATGGACGAATCCATGTAAAAATTTGACTAAAACTGATTTATACTGTGAATTATGATTGTAAAATCTTATTTATCTACTGAGGATGCGGTACGGGGTCTTACCGAGGTGTTATCGGCGTCGATGCTTAGCAGTTCTCAAGAGCTCTTATCCATAGCCGTTTCGGGAGGAAATAATCCTGCGTTGCTGTTTCGCCTATGGGCGACGGAATACAAAGAGCGTTTCCCATGGCAGCGAATTCAACTCTATTGGGTGGATGAACGTTGTGTGCCCCCGACGGACTCTGAGAGTAATTATCTCATGACAAAAACAAATTTATTGGATGCTGTGCCGTTGAATGTACAAAACATCTTTCGGATTCACGGCGAGGCTAATCCTTTTGATGAGGCTGACCGTTATACGAAACTTGTACGAAAGAATTTAGCTGATGCATCGGGACTTCCGGTTTTTGATTATGTTCTTCTCGGAGTAGGTCCCGACGGACATACTTCTTCCGTTTTTCCGGGACAGGAAGATTTGTATGAAACGGCGGCACCTTATCTTGCAAATGCACATCCGCAAACAAATCAAATGCGCGTTGCTCTTATGCCCCGTACGATTCTTAATGCGCGTAATATTTTCTTTTTTGCCACCGGTAAAGGAAAAGCGGCTATTTTAAAATCGGTGATAGCGGGTGATGATCGTCTGCCGGCATCATACATCGCTCATCATGCGGCAGATGCTATTTTATTTATTGCTTGAATTCGGTGTTATTGGTTCATGGGCTTGTAGTCTTTTGCCAAACCTCCTTCACTGGTTTCTTTGTATAACGAAGGAAGATCTTTTCCGGTTTCTTTCATCGCCTCAATCACTCTATCGAACGAAACACGGTGCATCCCGTCCGTGAAAGAGGAATAAAGGTTCACATCCAAAGCACGTGCGGCGGCGTAGGCATTGCGTTCGATGCAGGGAATTTGTACCAGTCCGCATACCGGGTCGCAAGTCATGCCCAAATGATGTTCCAACCCCATTTCTGCAGCATATTCTATTTGTGCAGCGCTGCCGCCGAAAAGTTGGTTGGCTGCTGCGGCTGCCATGGCGCATGCTACGCCGACTTCTCCCTGGCAACCGACTTCCGCTCCGGAAATGGAGGCATTTGTTTTCACTATGTTTCCAACCAGACCGGCCGTTGCCAAGGCACGGAGAATTCGTATTTCACTGAATTCTCGACTTTGGGAAAGATGATAAAGTACGGCGGGTATTACTCCACATGAGCCGCAAGTGGGGGCGGTGACTATTTTGCCTCCTGATGCGTTTTCTTCACTTACAGCAAGTGCATAGGCAAACACCAAACCTCGTGATTGAAGTGATTGTTTATATCCGCCGACACGTACGAAATAGGTCGAGGCTTTTCGACGAAGATTTAATGGGCCGGGTAGTACGCCTTCTGCTTCCAAACCGCGATGTATCGTTTCTTTCATTGTTTTCCAAACCTCAGCCAGATAATCCCAAAGATCACTTTCTTCATATTCTTGTACATATTCCCAATAGCTTTTTCCGGTGTGTTCACACCATTTTAAAATATCGGTCATGTGTGTCATGGGATATATATCGGGAGTATTTATTAAAGAATCTTTGCTGTTCTCTTCGGCCAAAGCGCCTCCTCCGATGCTGAAGACGGTCCACTCATCCGTATTTTTACCTTTTGCGTCTATAGATACGAATTTCATTCCGTTGGGATGGAATGGTAAAAATATTTTAGGTTCCCATATGATTTTTACGGGAGCGGTTGCCTCAAGTATGCTGTTGATTGCCATATCGGTCATATGCCCTTTGCCGGTAGCGGCAAGACTGCCGTATAAAGTTACTTCGAAAGACGAGGCATCGGGATGTCTTGCCAAAAATATCTCGGCAGCTCTATGTGGTCCCATGGTGTGACTGCTCGAAGGTCCTATTCCTATACGATATAATTCTTTAATAGACTTCATAATCATCGTTTTATTTGTCTGCAAAAATACAATTTAAATTATATATATTACGCATATATTCTTTTTAGTGAACAATAGTGCTAATGAAAATAAAATAAACTATATTTGTTGTGTAAAATAGTAAAAAAATAATTTATGATGTATACAATAAAGAATAAAATATCAATATTCTTTCTCTTGATTGTTGTATTAATAGGAAACGCATCTTGTAAAGATAGCGATGGTACAGATACTACAAATAAGGAAGTGAACACATGGATTGAAAACACGATGCGTGAGAATTACTTGTGGTATGAAGATATACCTGTTGCGAACAAGCTTAATTTTAAGAACGATCCCGGGACTTTCTTTACATCACTATTGTCGGATAACGATGGCAAAGATTACTCCTCCGGCGGGGGACATTTTTACTATTCATATATTAAAGATACATCTGCAAGTGCTAACACACGCAGCATTAGCCAGATAGATTACAGTTACGGATTCGATTTTGCGCTTTACTCTATTAGTAATACAGCTTATGCCGCGCGTATTCTTTATGTGGCATCTGATTCTCCTGCATCTGAAGCCGGACTTGAACGGGGTGATTGGATTATCACTATGGGTGGTGAATATATTACGGCCGGCAATTACTCAACTCTCGACGGTGGAAGTGCAATGAAATTGCATCTTGCCAGCTATAGTAGTAGCCTCAACAAACTTATTTATAGTAAATACATGCAACTGGGTACGGCAAGGGAGATTGAAGATGATCCTGTATATTATAGCAACACATATACATATACCGTAAATGGTAAAAAGGTTGGTTATCTGGTATACAACCATTTTACGGCCAGTGAGGATGAAGAAAAAGGAGATGAAAAATATAATAAAGAACTGCTTGCATTGTCCAAAGAATTTAAGACGGAAGGGGTAACTGATTTTATTCTTGATCTTCGATATAATAATGGCGGTTTATTAACTTGCGCACAATTGTTATCTTCAATATTAGCTCCCGAGAGTGTCTTTGGAAACACTTTCTGTAAACTGGAATATAACGACAAGCAAAGTCCGCAAACAGAAGAGCTGAATTTCTCTTCAAGTACCATCAGCAGTGGTGCAAACCTGGATTTATCAACAGTTTACGTATTGGTTTCTGATAATACAGCCTCCGCATCCGAATTAGTGATTAATGCCCTCAAGCCTTATGCCAATGTAGTTTTGATTGGCACAAAAACAGAAGGTAAGAATGTTGGTTCTGTTTCATATACAGACAAGAAGTATACATGGAAACTACAACCTATCGTATGCAAATTATACAATGCTAATGGTGAATCAGACTACGTAAGCGGATTTTCACCGGATTACACGTGCGACGAAACGGAAACAATAGAACATTGGAAACCTTTTGGGGACACCGATGAATTACTCTTAAGCACTGCTCTTAGTTTGATAGGCGGAACTTATTCCGCAGCAACTGTAGCGACTACACGTAGTACCCTGAATTTGAAGAGGGTTGCTTGTTCATTGGATAGAAAAGCCGATAATGCAGT
>JALNVG010000005.1 GCA_023227685.1 Bacteroidaceae bacterium | reverse complement strand
TTTATGATGCACGTCGGGTGGGATTTGATAAAGTAGTATTTATCTTCAAAGAAGAAATCAAATCACAATTTAAGCAAGCAGTTGGTGACCATATTGCCAAGTTTATAGATGTTGCCTATGTAAACCAAAAGTTAGATAATCTGCCCGCAGGATTTTCTGTGCCGGAAGGCCGAACCAAACCTTGGGGGACTGCACATGCTGTTATGAGTTGTTTAGGTACTGTAAATGAACCTTTTGTTGTTATCAATGCGGACGACTTCTATGGAAAGGAAGCCTTTATGCAACTTTCAAGCTGGCTAGACCATGCCGACCTATCCAAACAACCTGCTGAATACTGCATGTCCGGATATATCCTTAAAAATACCCTGACCGAAAACGGTTATGTGTCACGAGGCGTTTGTAGTATTGATGATAACGGTAAGCTTATCGATGTCACCGAACGTACCAAAATTATGCGGCGTGAAGATAGTATTTCCTATACGGAAGATGACAAGCACTGGATAAGCCTAGATGAAAACAGCATTGTATCTATGAACTGTTGGGCTTTTCCATCTTCATTTTTGCCAGAAATCGAGCAACGGTTTGCTGATTTTTTAACAAGCCACGCATCAAATATTCTTAAGGCAGAATTTTTCCTTCCTTTTGTCGTGCAGGATATGATTCGTGAAGGAAGTTGCACAGTAAAAGTATTGCCAACACACGATCAATGGTTTGGTGTAACCTATAAAGAGGATAAAGACTTCGTTATTAAAGCCATAGCTCAAAAGGTTGCAAATGGAGAATATCCATCTGCGTTGTGGAGGGAAGAAAAATGACAAACGATTTACAAAGCCTAGCTAAACAGTTCATTAATACCGATTTGTTTTTGAAAGCTGACCCATACGGCGAGGGTCACATCAACGATACATATGCAGTAACATTTCAAAAATCCGATGGAACTGTCTATCGCACCCTTATGCAACGGATTAACCATACGGTATTTGCAGACCCGGCAGCACTAATGAGTAACATTCATGGAGTTACTGAGTTTTTGAAGAACAAAATATGTGTGGCTCATGGCGATGCCATCCGTGAATCGATGACAATTATTCCGACACAAGGCGGCTCACTTTTTTATCAGGACGAAAAAGGTGAATATTGGCGAATGTACATATTTATTGAGAATGCAACCACCTACCAAAGTTGTCGCAATGAACAGGATTTTTACAACTGCGGTTTTGCATTTGGAAAATTTCAGCGACTTTTATCAGATTATCCTATTGCCGAGCTCACAGAATCAATTCCGGATTTTCATAATACAGTTAAACGCTTTGCAGCACTGCAAGAAGCAATCCGTCAAAACAAAGCCGGCCGTGTGTCGCTAGTACAACCAGAAATTGACTTTGCTCTGAAACGTGAAAAAGACGCTGGTGAGATAATTGACCTGCTGAATAAAGGAATGATGCCATATCGCGTCACACATAACGATACAAAACTGAACAACATTATGATTGACGATACGACCGGAGAAGCGATTTGTGTCATTGATTTGGATACAGTGATGCAGGGAGCTGCATGCTATGATTTTGGAGACAGCATACGTTTTGGAGCCAGCACAGCTGCAGAAGATGAAACAGATCTCGGTAAAGTGTCACTGGATCTTCACTTGTTTGGGGTTTTCACAAAAGGTTATTTGAAAGTTGCAAAAGAGTTTTTGACAGAGACGGAGTTATACAGTCTTGCCATCGGCGCAAAGATTATGACATTTGAATGCGGCATCCGATTTTTAACAGACTACCTTAACGGGGATACCTATTTCAAAATCCACCGTGAACATCACAATCTTGACAGATGCCATACGCAATTTAAATTAGTAGTGGATATGGAACAGAAAATGCAGCAAATGCAGGATATCGTTCACAGATATTGCACAAAATAGCGCTTGTTTTAAGACAATCAAATAATAATATTCTTGTGTGAAATCAACGCATTAACTTGTGCTCGGCAGTCGGGAATTGCAAGACCACAGTGCTTGTAATGATGTCTGCACTCTGTTTCTAAAAGATTTTTTTACAGTTATAAATACTACTAGTTTTTCTTTGCAAATTGATAGAGCATATCTTGCCCAAAGAGGCAGAACGGAGATGATTTTTATGAATAAAAAAGAATATTTCGGCATTATGATTGATTGTTCAAGAAATGCAGTAATAAGCATTGATGCATTAAAAAAGTTTATTGACCTAATGGAAAAGATGAGTTACAACACCCTTATGCTTTACACTGAGGAAACCTATGAAATAAAGGGAGAACCTTATTTTGGCTACCTAAGAGGACACTATACGGGTGAGGAAATTCGTGAAATAGACGCTTACTGTGCCTCTAAAAACATTGAGCTTGTTCCTTGTATACAAACTCTTGCACATATAAATTGCCTTACACGCTGGGAAACATACAAGCCTTATATCGACGTTAATGACATTCTTTTGATTGATGACGAACGTACCTACGCTTTAATAGAAAACATGTTTAAATCCCTTCATGATAACTTCTCGTCACGTCTTGTTCATATCGGAATGGATGAAGCCGAAATGGTTGGACTCGGACAGTATTTGAAGCAGCACGGCTTCTGTGACCGTTTTGAAATTCTGAAAAACCACCTTGAAAAGGTCAGTGCTATTGCAGAGAAATACGGATTCAAGCCAATGATGTGGAGTGATATGTTCTTCAAACTCGGAACAGGGGAATATTATACCGATAATCCTGATGTTATTACAAAAGATATGGAACGCCTTGTGCCGGAAAATATTTCTCTTGTTTACTGGGATTATTATTCAACTGAAAAAAATCATTATACTAACATGATTAAGGCACATAAAAATTTCAACCGACCGGTTTGGTTTGCCGGCGGATTCTGGTCGTGGACCGGAATGGTGCCGCATAACGGATATTCAATTAAGGCAACTGGGGCAGCTGTTGACATTTGCATGAAAGAAAATGTAGGCAATATGATTTTTACGCTCTGGGGAGATGACGGAGCAGAGTGCTCTCCTTTTGCTCTTCTGCCAAGTATGTTCTATACCTCTCAGCTTAAACAGGGAATTAGCGACATGAATCTGATTAAAAAGAACTTTAAGTCTTTGATTGGTATTGATTTTGATGATTTTATGTTGCTTGACCTTCCGGGAATTAATCATGATGATTATATCTCCAATCATGATAAATATATGCTTTATAATGATTATTTCCTTGGCATTTATGACCCGGTTACATCTTCCCCAAAGAATGATATATATCAAAATCTTTCAGAGAAATTAGCATTATTATGCCAAAATGAAAATTACGGTTATCTTTTCGAAAGTGAAAAACTGCTTTGTGATGTACTTGCTCACAAAAACGATATCGGAATCCGCACAAGAAAAGCTTATAAGAGTGACGATAAAGATGCTTTAAAGGCATTGTCACAAGAATATGACCTGATATCCGAAAAAATCAGAGAATTTACCGTTTCTTTCAGAAAAGCCTGGTATAAAGATAAGAAAGCATATGGTTTTGAGCTTCAGGACGCACGTCTTGGCGGTCTGATCGAGCGTACAAAGAGCTGTAAGCAACGTATCGACGATTATGTTAATGAAAATATAAACAAAATTGAAGAGCTTGAAGAGACACTTCTGGACCCTCTTTGCCGAGAAGCAAGTGAAATTGACAATCGTGATTTGTGTTGCAACAGCTGGAATAACAGCTTCATTAATCGTACAGGATTTTAATGAAAAATCATTGGATTAACAGCCGAAAATCAATAGGAGTTTCAATTATACATACTCATCACAGAAGATTCATTATTTCCTCGTGAGTTGCTCAAATAATATCATCTAACATTACAACAAACAGCTCACCGTTTTCATTTATCGGTAAATAATCCAGAGAAAACCAACGCTTGAAAATGAGCGGACGTCTGACAAACTATGAATAACATAAGCTGACAGCCGATTTGACATCCGGTAATATCTTGGACAAAGCTGTTTCCTTTATAGAACCGTTTGCCGCAATGAGGGCATCGCTATCTTTTTTTCTGCAGATACAACAATATATTTTTGCCAAACGCAGGAATATCTTTGATTTTTTTCAGCCGGTAGTTGTGTATGTCCGGGGTTCAGTACCGCAGCAAGGACAATTATTGGCTTTAAGCTCCATTTCAAGCTAGATTGAAGCGAGTTTTCGGTTTGAGTAATATTTTTTACGATTACCCCTTTTTATCCGAGCAATTTTTCTGTAAAATGTGAGTAGAGCATATTCGAAAACCTCAAAATGGTGATGTTGCAATTCCATTTTAAAGGCTTTTATCGAATATGTTCTACTTTTTGATTTTTTTGCTTTATAGCTATATTCGTTACCCCAACTTTTAGTATAATATAGATTCATTATCGGGTGGAAAATTCGTAGGTATAAAAAGAGAGCATATAAAAGCAATAATTATCAATAAATGAAAATTGAACTTCATATTTTTTTAAATTATAATAAGACTATTAGTTTAACTCCGCCGAGCAAAGTACCATGTTTGGTACATCTGATGTTGTAGAATTAGAGCCATAGTAACGCAAAAGGTGGTAAAAGACTATGGCAAAAGAAAAATCTATCAGTTACGCAAGGTTTCAAAAACAATTCAGCAATGAAGAATTCTGCCGTGATTATCTTTTGAAGATTCGTTGGAACGGTGAATATATCTGCCCTAAATGCGGTTGCAAAGAGTATTACTTTCTTGCAAATCGCAATTTGTACCAGTGCAAGCACTGCCGTCATCAACAATCCTTGACAGCAGGTACGGTTATGCACCGCAGCCATTTGACCCTGCTGACATGGTTTTGGGCTATTTTCCTAATTGCTAAAGACAAACGCGGATATTCAGCTGCAATGTTGTCAAGAGAGCTTGATTTGCCATACAATACCACTTGGCTTTTGCTTCACCGTATTCGTAAAGCTATGTCTGAAAGAGATTCACGGTACCAGCTTTCCGGCATCGTGGAACTTGACGACACATACTTTGGAAAATCGTCAAAAGGTGCTAAACGAGGGCGTGGAACCAGCAAGACAAAGGTTGTAATTGCAGTATCCAAAACAACAGACGGCAAACCACTGTATGTAAAAATGCAGGTGATTCCAAATCTCAAGAGCACAACAATCGGCAAATTTGCAAAGACTAACATTTTTGAGCAGTCAACCATTCAGACCGATGCATATTATAGTTATCGCAAACCGCTCGCATAGAAATATTTTCATGAATATGAGGTGTTTTCGCCTGATTCCGAAATGCTCAAATGGCTGCACATTTTGATTGGAAATGCAAAAGCCTTTGTTGGCGGAACTTTTCACGGTCTGGATGGCAAACATTTGCAACGCTATCTGGATGAATTCTCATACAGATTTAACCGTCGCAAATTACCAAATATCTTTGCAAACCTTTGCTCAGCAGTTATCTCTTCTATACCTTTGTGTTTTGCGGAGTTAACTTTATAGTCTTAAATTATAATAGAAAAAAATGTCATGGAGGATAATTTATGCGCAGTTATGAGGATCTTAATCATATTTCCGAGGGCAGAATGCCAGCAAGATGTTGGTATATTCCTCATGGGGATGCAAAATATCAGCTTTTGAACGGCGAATGGCGATTTTGCTATGAGCAGAACGGTGATCGCTGTGAAAATCCGCAAAAATGGGATATCATTCCTGTCCCTTCCTGCTGGCAGTTATGTGGTTACGAGGATCCTAATTATTCGAATATCAATTATCCATATCCTTGTGACCCTCCATATGTTCCTATGGTAAATCCGTGCGGTATTTATGAACGCGAATTCTTCATTGATTGCGATGAGCTTTTGCAATATCTGGTTTTGGACGGTGTAAGCTCTTGCGCAGACGTATATGTAAACGGGAAGTATGTCGGATATACACAAGGCAGTCATTTGCAGGCTGAGTTTAATATATCCGAATTTGTACATAGCGGTACAAATACTTTAAGAATACAGGTTTGGAAATGGTGTTCCGGCAGCTATCTTGAGGATCAGGATCAATTCCGAATGAACGGTATTTTCAGGGATGTATATATCCTTTCTAGGCCGCACGGACATATTTTTGATTTTGAGATTATTACCGATCAAAATGTCATTTGTGTACATTCAGATAAAAATGCCTCAATATCTCTTTTTGATGGTAAAAGGTGTATCGGCAGTGAAAGTGGCACGGATGTAAAATTTGTTGTAGAAAATCCGGTATTCTGGAATGCGGAGCAACCGTATTTATACATGCTTACTTTGGAAACAGCGGGTGAAAAAATCGAGCAGCGTGTCGGATTAAGAGAAATTTCAATAGGTTATGACGGTATTTTTAGGCTGAACGGTACGCCGATTAAGCTAAAGGGTGTCAATCATCATGATACTACGCCGGATGGCGGTTGGTGTATGACTAACGAGCAGATAATCCGCGATTTACAATTGATGAAATCTCTTAATATCAACACAATAAGAACATCGCATTACCCTCCGTGTCCGCGCTTCCTTGATTATTGCGATGAGATGGGTTTTTATGTGATACTGGAGAACGACCATGAGAATCACGGCTTTCTTAGAAGAAAGGCGGCAAATCCCAGTTATGATATAAAAAGCTCAGATTGGCCTACTAACCAGCCTGAGTGGCTGGAATCATTTATGGATCGTATGCAGCGGACGGTAGAACGTGATAAAAACCATGCAAGCGTAATTATGTGGTCAACCGGAAATGAGAGCGGATTTGGGCCGAATCATGCGGCAATTATCGATTGGGTACATAAACGTGACAATACACGCCCGGTTCATTGTGAGGATGCAACCAGACTTGGATTTCCTGAATACAGCGATGTATATTCAGGTATGTATATACATACTGAATCATTAAAGGAATATGCTGAAAATTCGGAGAGCACAAAGCCTTATTTTCTATGTGAGTATGCCCATGCCATGGGAAACGGACCCGGGGATATTTTTGAATATGCCGAGCTGTTTTACAAGTATCCGAAGCTGGCAGGAGGCTGTATTTGGGAATGGTGCGACCATTGCGTTATGGTTGAAGGTGTGGCGCGATACGGTGGAGATTTCCGGGAGCTTACTAACGACGGGAATTTTTGCTGTGATGGACTGGTATTTAATGACCGTAGTTTTAAGGCGGGCACCTATGAGGCACAGTCTGCGTATCTTCCGTTTAGATTTACTTATAACAATGAAAAACTGAACGTTAAAAATTATTTTGACTTTCTTAATTTTGATCAGTTTACCTTCAAATATGAAATTTGCGTTGACGGTAATACTATCGAAGGAAGAACTGTAAGGCTTTCCGCAAAGCCCGGCGAAACGGCTGAAATAACTCCCGAATTGCCGTTACCGTCTTTTTGCCGGTACGGCTGTGTTGCGGTTATTTCTCTAATTGACAAAACTGGTAATATGCTTGGAAGATTGGAGCAGGAGCTGCCTGTTCCGCGCCAAAATATAAAAAATCGTGAATTCTCTGCAAGGCTGAGCGAAACAAAATGGGAAATAACCGCTTCTGGAGACAATTTTGAATATACCATAGATAAGCAGTCCGGAGGTTTTTCTTCAATACGAATGGGTAACAGGGAATTACTTTGCCAAACCGTAAGGCCGGTCATATTCCGGGCTTGCATAGATAATGACCGGAATATGATTGCTAAATGGGCAAACACGAATATATGGGAGGGCGAAAATTTAGATTGTCTGTTTCATCACATCTATGAAGCAAATGTACAGGGCGACAATATAGTTATTAAATGCAGTTTGGCAGGCGTTTCACGGCTCCCGGTGTTGCATTATGACTTGGTAATTTCAGTTTCGGAAAGCGGACAAATTTTTTACAGTGTCGATGCAAAGGTGCGTGACGGTGCCATATGGCTGCCGCGTTTTGGCTTCGAGTTTGTTCTTCCGGAATATGCTGATAAATTTAAATATTACGGTAAGGGGCCGCTTGAAAGCTACTGCGATATGAAGCATCATGCGATCGACAGTATGTTTGAAAGTTCAGCTGATGCGGAATATGTACCTTATACCAGACCGCAAGAACACGGCAATCATACCGATGTGCGATTTCTTAGCATAAAAAATGGACTTACCTTTGAGTCTGATAAGCTGTTCGATATGAGTGTCCTGCATTATGGAATAGAGCAACTTAATAAAGCACAGCATACCGATGAGCTGCAACGCTCGGATAAAATATATGTGCATATTGACTACAAGATGTCAGGTCTAGGCTCAAACGCATGCGGTCCCCAGTTGGGTGAGGAGTATCGCCTTTCAGAGAAGAAATTCCATTTTGAGTTTTCCTGTCGCCCGACGCCATTATAATAAGCACCATATAAAAAGGAAAAGATATAACTGCTGTATTATAACCACATACTGCACTTTGCCAAGCTTACGTCAGCAACATGTGGTTTGCCGGTGGCGTTGAATGGAATGTCGGATTTATCGGGCGTACGCCGCTGACTTGTGATAATATTTAATTGATAATTTGTCATAACTGTTGAAAAAAGCGTCTGCCACAAATGAGTTCCCCTCACTTGCGGCAGACGCTTTTTTAGCTTTTTTGATTAACAAATGGCTTTGCGGGCATTGTTATTGTAAAGGTCGTCGGGTTTTGGAGTGAGGTCAACTTTAGACCGTATTCGTCCCCGAATCTAAGCTGTATACGTTCATTTATATTCTTTAATCCATAACCTGTAGTGTTCTTGGTTAAAATTATATCCTTTAGTTTTGGGTCAATACCGATACCGTCATCTGATACGGTAAAAAGCAGCTTATCATCCACAATATCTGCGGTGATAGTGATTTTGCAATTGGACTTTTCCGATTTACGTATTCCGTGCTCAACTGCATTTTCTACTAATGGTTGGAGAACCAACGGAATGGCAAGGCAGTGTAAGGATCTGGGATCAATATTGAATTCCACACTGAATAGATCTATATATATTACCTTTTCTATATTAAGATAATATTCGACTATTTTAAGCTCATCTTCAACCGAAATATCGTCATCACCCTTATTTAGTATGGAACGGTAAAAATTTGAAAGGTTAACTACGATTTTGCTTGTATCATCATCTCCGCGGTTAATGGCATTCCAATTTACTGCCTGCAAAATATTATAGAGAAAATGAGGCTTTATCTGTGATTGCAAAGCCTTGAGTTCTGCCTTTTGCTGAATTTTTTTACTTTCGTAAATGTTGTTGATAAGGTCGTTTATATGGCTTATCATATCTGAAAAGTTATTTGTAAGCACTCCGATTTCATCAGTGCATACCGAATGGATTTTGATATCTAAATTTCCCGATTTAGCCTTGTTTATCTCTTTGTTGAGCAAGGTTATTCTTTTTGTCAGAGTGCCGGAAAAAGCGATCGTAAGCAAAACCGAAAAGAATAAGCAAACAAGCAAAATTATAATAGTTGTTATAAGAATATTTTCGATACCGTTTAAAAAAGTATGTTCATTTATGAATGCTGATAAAATAATACCGTTGTTTAAAACGACATTTTTAACGATATAATGATTTCCGGAAATAGTGGCACGTTGTTCAGATGAAGAAATTGTTTCAAGCAGAAGATCTTTACCTTTATCTTCGGGCAAAATATGACTGTAAATACATTCGCCGTCGGCAGAGAACATAGCGATATTATAGTTGAAAAATTGAGACGATGTTGTATTCAAAAGCTTGAGAGGGTTGATCATTATAACAAGCTCGCCCTTATATTCAGAATAAACGATTGAACGTGATAATACGATCATTTTGCCGTTATAGAACCATTTGAATCTACCTGTGCTGTTTTTCGAAAGATTATCAGCTTTGAATTCTGAATATGGTCTTATAATGCTTCTGTAGGACAAATTATCGCGGTATGAATAAAAGGTTATTTCGCGAATGAATTCATTATTCGATTTTATGTTGTATATATAGGGCGAAAACACCGTTTCGAGGTTAGAAAAATAAAGATTTTCTTCGCTATCACTATTCTTATCCGGTGAATAATTGAGAACCTGACTCATTTTGGGGTCGATATATATTTCATCCAGAATTGATTCACAGGTAGATACGGCATCATTAAGTGTAATTGACGCTTTACTGAAATAATATTCAATGTCGGTTAATTTAGATTTTATCAAAAGCTCTCTTGACTGAAAAAATGAGAAAATCCCTAAAATCGTAATAGGAATTATAAGCACAGTTAAGTGAGATAAAAACAGCTTTCGCTGATATGGCAGGTTATTGAATCTTTTTATGAGCTTTTTTGAAAACTTCATATTGTCTTTTTATAGCTCCTTTTACGGTATTGAGTAGGCGTAATACCATAAGTGTTCTTGAATAAAGAGCAATAATATGATGTGCTCTCATATCCTATTTTATTGCAAATCTGTGAAATACGCAAGTTTGTATTTTTAAGAAGCTCACAAGATTTTTTCAATCGGTAATTTTTTACGTAATCTATGAAATTTTGACCTGTTTCGCGCTTGAAGAGATGGCTTAAATATGACGACGAGATATAAAGCTGTGATGCAATTGTTTCGAGCGTCAGATCTTTCATATATTGGGTCTCAACTAAGTAGTAGATATTATTTATAAGCTGTGAGTTATTATTTTGCTCATCTGTATCTCTGATTTCTGCTATCAGCTCTTCAAACACCGAATAAATATCGTAAACCGATTGCAGATCAAATATTTTTTCTAGCCGTTTTTGCATATGCGTTTCAATATTTTCAATGTTGATATTTTGAAAGATACGGTTAATTATATTTGAGGAAATATATTTAACATAAATTGCAGAAAGGTGATTAGAGCGCTTAAAATAATCAAATAAAAAACGTATGTCATCAAGTGACGATTCATAATCCTTAGAATGTATTTTAAAGGCTATACGGTCTGTTAATGACGAAATTTGCAAATTACTTTCATATTCCATCATATCATTGCTGCCAGCCTCCAGAACGATGCTGCTGTCTGTAAAAAAGCAAATTTCTAAGGTTTCAAGCATCAAATCATACTGTGAAAAAATTTCACCGGGCGCATGGACAACTTTGCCGTAAACGATGCATACTTCTGTATCGATAATGTCCTTAAAGTTGTCAATAAGCGTGTCTGAAAGCTTGGTGGATGGTAAGAACCTTTCAGGGTCGCTAAGTAATATTAAGCATCTCCTTCTGTTCAGACAAAAGAAAGGGAAATCCGTTTTAAATATATCAAAAAAAATTTTTTTAAGTGGTAAATGGTTTATATACTTCTTACTTCCGAGACACTCTAATATAACGGGCTGTATACCACCGCTAATATCGCCCACAATAGCGCTTAATTCCGATAAAAGAGATGCATCATCACGATTTTCCAAAAGGCAGGTGATCAATCTGTCGCGGGATAACTGATCGGCAGGTAAATTGGCGGAGGCTTCACCGTTTTCTTTTTCATTTTCACTAATGCATATTTTTACTACCTCATCAATAGCGGAAATAAAATCTTGAATAAGATATGGCTTTAAAAGATAATTGACTGCGCCGAAGCGTAGTGCTTGTTGTGCATATTCAAAATCCTTGTATGCGCTTATAAAAACCATTTTGAGTTTTGGATGAAGCTCAATTGCTTGCTTTGCAAGATCTGTACCCAACATATCCGGCATGCGGATATCGGTTATTAAAATGTCGATATCCTCTGAGCTTAATATTCCCAGCGCAGTTTGTCCGCACTTGGCTTCAAAAGTCTTAACCGGCCATTTCTGCCGGTTAATTATGGTGGACATTCCCTGGCGGTCGCGGTAATCATCATCAACAATCAAAATAGAAATCATATTACACCTCAGAAGTTGTAATATTATTACAACTTATATCTAAATTATAATTAAAAAATCGTGCAAATGCAATATATTTATATGTTTTGAATCGTCAATAAACGGATTGAGCAAGAAATAACAACAATCCTAAAAAATGCGATATTTACCGTTCCACAAAACTACATTATAATAAAAATATGAAAACGTTACTTTATGAATATCGCAAAAATGCTTTATTAATTATGAGAACTATTCGCGGTACTTATATTTGTTACATTTAAAAAAGCTTTTCTTTTTTATAATTCTATCTTTTTCGGGAGGCTATGCCCAATGTATAATCACATTAAAAAGTTTACAGCTATTTTATTGACTGTTCTTAGCTGTACTTTTGCTTATCCGTTAAATATTTCTGCCGAAGCAGACACAAATCTGAATTTGCCTGAAACCGTTTATGCCGATGGCTCATACGGAGCTTACAATAAAGCGAATGAAGCGATCGGAGTGGAGCCTGCAGACGCTAAGTTAAATATAAAGGCTGCCGATTTTGCGAATCAGGATGCTGCGGACGTTACAGTGCGTGATTATGTCGGAAAGAGTGATGTTTTATTCTGGAACAGTATGGAGGGAAGCGTTACCTGGAATGTTGATATTCCTAAAACCGGACTGTATGAAATATTTTTAAATTATTGTCCTATAGAGGGTAAGGGTGCATCTATAGATTTAGGAATTAAGCTTGACGGTAAGTATCCTTTTAACGAGGCTGAGTCTACAACCTTTTGCAGAACCTGGAAGGATGACTCTGGAATGAAGATGGACGACCAGGGCAACGAATATACACCTGATGTTTCTGAGGTGTTTAGCTGGTCGTCGGACTGTTTCAGAGATGTCAAGGGCTACTACGGTAATGCTCCTTACAGTTTTTATCTTACTCAGGGAGCACATACTCTGACGCTTGCTTGCAATAATGAATCGGTAGCGTTGGATGAAATTACATTTTCAAATGTTGAAAAAGCTGCTTCTTATGCCGATGTCGCATCAGAATATGAGAAAAAAGGTTACAAAAACAGCAATGAAGAAATTACATATATACAGGCTGAAACGCCGTATCAAAAATCAGATCGTAACTTGCGTGCTCAATATGACCGCAACAGTCCGCTGACACAGCCTTTTGATGCTTCTCATATCAGATATAACTGTATAGGCGCAAATGCATGGAAGTATCAGTCACAGTGGATTTCATGGGAAATTGATGTTCCGGAGGATGGCCTTTATAATTTGGGAGCACGCTACCGTCAGGAAACAATAAAAGGTTTTCAATCCTCAAGAAGACTAACCATTGACGGCAAGCTTCCTTTTGCAGAGGCTGAAAGCATAGGCTTTGCTTATACCGAAAATTGGGATTTGTTCCTTTTCGGTAAGAATGATGAACCATATCTTTTCTACCTGACGCAGGGTAAGCATATTTTGAAGCTCGAGGTAGTAATGGGAGATGTAAGCAGTATAGTGGAAAGCCTTCAAAATGTAAATGATAATCTTATGAAGCTTTACCACCGAATAGTTATGCTTACCAGCACCTCACCGGATCCTTACCGTAATTACAGTATTGCTGAAAGTATTCCGGATATGATAAGTATTTTGGAAGAATCTGAAAGAACACTTGAAACCGAAAATAAGAGCCTCGAAACAATTACAGGCAATAAGTCTATCAGTACTACTACAATTCAGACTCTTTTGAGTCAGATCAAAGGAATAATCGAAACGCCGGATTCGCTTATTACCTCTGCAAGGCTCAACAGCTTTACTTCTAACATAAGCAGCTTGTCATCCTGGCTTCTGGATTTAAAATATCAGCCCATTACAATAGATTATTTAATACTGAAGGCTCCTGATGATAAAATACCGCGTTATAATGCAAATTTATTTGAAAATATTTTTAGCGGTGTACAAAATTTCATAGCATCGTTTGTTCAGGATTATAGCACAGCCGGTAAGGACGGCAACGGAGAAAATATAACCATCTGGCTTTCTGTAGGCCGGGATCAGATGCAGATAATAAAAAATATAGTATCCGATTCGTTTACACCCGAAACCGGAATACATGTTGATATAAAGCTTGTAAGCGCATCACTTATTCAGGCAATTTTAGCTAATAAAGGTCCGGATATTTCTATTATGACAGCAAGAACCGAGCCGGTCAATTTAGCAATCAGAAATGCTCTTGTGGATTTATCTGAGTTGGACGGCTTTGATGAAGTTAAGGACAGATTTATAGATACAGCACTTGTTCCTTATCAGTTCCAAGGCGGATGTTATGGTATCCCGGATTCACTTACATACAATATGATGTTTTACCGTACTGATATTTTTGCTGAAATGGGACTTAAATGCCCTCAAACATGGGATGAGCTTTTAGAGCTTGCTCCTATCCTTCAAAGAAACGGTATGAAAATCGGTTTATCGGACCCTACTTCAACCTTTGCCACGTTTTTGATGCAAAGAGGTGTTGCTTTTTATAATGAGGAACTCACCGATACTAATTTGGATACTTCGGAGGCTTATGACGCTTTTAAGCAATGGACTGATTATTATACCTTGCATAATTTCCCGCAGGTATACAATTTCTATAGCCTTTTCCGCACGGGCGAGCTCCCTCTAGGGATTGCTACATATAATATGTATAATACTCTTAAGGTTGCAGCTCCTGAAATCGACGGTTTGTGGAAAATGGTTCCGGTACCCGGAACTGTCAGAGAGGACGGAACAATTAATCGAACTTCAAGCGCTTCGGGTACGGCAAGCATCATATTTAAACAAACTAAAAAGCTTGATGCTTCATGGAAATTTATCAAATGGTGGACTTCTGACAACGTACAGTCACGTTATGCACTTGATATGGAGTCAACCTTAGGTCTTTCGGCAAGACAGTGTCCCGCCAATATTAAAACTATGGAATCTATTACCTGGACTAAAGATCAACTGTCGGCGCTTAAAGAGCAAATGTTTTCGATCAATGAATTACCTGAGATTCCGGGTAGCTATTATGTTACACGTAATATAGAAAATGCATTCAACGATACTGTGGTAGGCGGTAAAAATGCGAGAGAAAGTCTTTCTAAATGGAGCAAGGAAATAACAATAGAGCTTGAACGAAAGCGCAATGAATTTGGATTAGAGGGATGAAAATGGAGCGAATAGGTATAAAAAAGCGCATGAGCGTTTTTTTATCCGGTACCGGCAAAGACTTGCAGGCGAATTATCAATTGTATTTATTGGCTATGCCATTTATGATACTCTTTTTCCTGTTTGTTGTAATACCTGTTTTTATGGCAATAGTGTTAAGCTTTACATATTTCAATATGTTGGAAATGCCTCAGTGGCGTGGAATTGATAATTATCTTCGTATGTTTCTTGACGACGATATATTTATTAAAGCGTTAGTAAACACGCTTAAATTTGCTGTAATTACCGGACCTTTAGGATATATGCTTTGTTTTGTTTTAGCATGGTTTATAAACGAGCTTAGTCCAAAGCTTCGCTCCTTTGTCACGCTGATATTTTATGCTCCGGCTTTAACAGGAAACGTATATTTTATTTGGCAATATATCTTCAGCGGAGATCAGTATGGCTTTATAAATAATTTTCTAATTCAAAACGGATTTATACTTGAACCTATTCAATGGCTTACAAATGAAAAGTATATGTTGACGGTTATAATGATAGTTCAGCTTTGGCTGAGCCTTGGGGTAAGCTTTTTGGCGTTTATTGCCGGGTTTCAATCCGTCGATCAGTCACTGTATGAGGCTGCTGCTATTGATGGTGTTCAAAACCGTTGGCAGGAGTTATGGTATGTAACCTTGCCAACGATGAAGCCGCAGCTGCTTTTCGGTGCGGTTATGCAGATTTCGAGTTCTTTCTCGGTGGCGGCGATCTCTCAGACATTGGTAGGATTCCCAAGCAAAGATTATGCAGCACATACAATCGTGTTACACATAATGGATTACGGTACTATCAGATATGAAATGGGATATGCTTGTGCCCTTACGGTTGTATTGTTCCTTATGATGTTAATTTTTAAATCGATAGTTTCCAGGATATTAGCCAAGGTAGGTGAATAAGAGAAGCATATGGTTGTAAAAGTAGCTACAAAGCATCATCGTAAAAAGCTTTTTTCGCATGCAGGAAGACGCAGACAGACAAGAAGCCTTTTTGGCAATATTATCATATTTACAGTCCTTGCCGCCTGCGGTGTATTTATGGCATTACCGCTTGTTTATGCCATAATGAATTCTTTTAAACCTATAGAGGAATTATTCCTTTACCCTCCGAGATTTTATGTTATGAGACCTGTTACTTCTAACTACACCACGCTTTTCAGGTTGATTAACAACCTTTGGGTGCCATTTTCACGGTATACGTTCAACAGTATTTTTGTTTGTACTGTTACAACAATAGGGCAGATCTTAATTGCATCTGCGGCAGCGTATTCACTTTCTAAATTTAAAACCAGAATCAGTTGGTTTTTCCCATTAGTTGTAATATCACTTTTGTTTAACGGAACAGTATTGGGGATTCCGCAGTATATCGTTTTAAATACTCTCGGAATTGTAAATACATATTGGGTATATATACTGCCTTCATTGGCATCATCCCTGGGACTTTTCCTTATGAAGCAGTTTATGGAACAGGTTCCGATGGCTCTTATAGAGGCGGCAAAAATTGACGGAGCAAATCATTTTACTATTTTTTTGCGTATAGTAATGCCGTCTGTAAAGCCCGCGTGGTTGACGTTGTTGCTTTATGCTTTTCAGGCGATTTGGGCTATGACCAGCGGCAGCACAATTTACAATGAGGAATTAAAGCTGCTGCCCAATGCAATAAGTCAGGTGCTTTCGGGAACGATTGAACGTACCGGAGCCTCGGCGGCGGGCAGCGTTCTATTGATGATTCCTCCAATTCTGGTTTTTATACTTACTCAAAGCAGTGTAATTCAAACCATGACCAGTTCTGGTATAAAGGAATAACGGAAAGAGGAGAACATTCGTGAAAAAAATATTATTTAGTATTGCAGCGGCTGTAATCTCTTTCTTGATTTTTGGGGCTAGCTTTTCCGTTTCGGCAGAGGGGCTTCCTTACGATTCATATCTTTATGTTGACGGTAAAGTTAAAGCGTCGCCGGCTATGCTTACAGTCGGATCTGTTATAAACGGTATTGATGCAGGTTCAGGCAGCTGGAATTCACCACAGGATATATGCGTTGCAAATGATTTAATATATATTTCTGATAAAGATAATAACCGTATAGTTGTTTTAAGCCTTGATTACAAGGTCGTAAGAATAATTACGACGGTTTATGATAACGGAAATGAAAGCTTACTTTCGAGTCCTATGGGTTTAGCGGCAGATAAGGACTATTTATATGTTGCGGATTCCGGAAATGCACGTGTACTAATGCTTGACGCACAAAATAACGTTGTATTAAAACTTGAAAAACCGGATAATGCGCTATTTGATCAGAACCGGGTTTTTCAGCCGCAAAAGGTTTTGCGTGACAAAAACGGCTATTTTTACGTTTTAAGTTTTGGTACTTATGAGGGTGCTTTGCTTTACAATCCTGATGGTACGTTTCTTTCGTTTTTCGGTGCAAACCGTGTAACCGTAACATTGTCGCTTTTGATTGAAAAATCGTGGCAAAAAATACTTAACAAAACTCAACTTTCTAAAGTCGCAAAAAATATTCCTCAGGAATACAGCAGCTTCGATATGGACGTTAACGGATTCATTTTCACCTGTGCTAATACCTCTACGGAGTCGGTTGCACAAATAAAAAAGCTCAATCCTAACGGAAGTAATGTTTGGAGCAGTAATATCAATTATGGTGATAATGTTTCGGAGTGGAGCGGCGGTACATTGGTTGTATCAAGGTTTACCGATATTTCAACTGATGATATGGGACTTGTCACTGCTGTCGATGCACAAAGAGGTCATATTTTTCAGTATTCTGCACAAGATGGCAGAATACTTTCCGTAACTGCTAATAACGGCATTCAGCAAGGAACATTCGGAAATTTAGCGGCCGTTGACTGCTATGGCGGTAATGTTTATGTTTTAGACAGTATGAAGGGAAATCTTACGGTATTCAACCCAACCGAGTATGGGATTTTGGTTCGAAATGCTCTCAATTTATTTAATGATGGGCAGTATGACGCTTCTTATGATACTTGGAAGGAAGTTCTGAAGAAGAACGGTAATATGCAGATTGCATATTCCGGTATAGGAAAAGCGCTCGTCGGCAAGGGCGAATATACTGATGCCATGAAATACTTTAAGCTCGCAAATGATGCAGACGGGTATTCTACTGCTTTTGAAGCTGAACGTAAAATATTTCTCAGAGAAAATTTCTTTTGGATATTGCCAACTGCAGTAATTCTGATTTTATTGTTTCTTATTACGGGAGCTATTGAAAGAAAGCGCAAGGTTGACTATGCTACAAAGCGTTATAACAAGTGGAAATATCCATTTTACATTATGATGCATCCTTCCAATGGGTTCAATGATCTGCATTGGACTAAACGCGGTTCATTTACGGTGGCTTCTGTTATTATTTCACTGTGGCTTTTATCCAGTGTCATTAAAAAACAGTTATCAGCTTTTATGTTTAATGCAAATTATTCATCGAAGGTCGATATGAATGTTTGGACACAGCTTTTGGCTATGATATCACTGGTTCTTGTATTTGTAGTAATTAACTGGGCAGTATGTACCCTGTTTGAAGGCAAGGGAAAGATTAAAGATATTTATATTTATGCTTCTTACAGTATCCTGCCTGTTGTGGTTTCAAATTTCCTTTGTTTGGGCTTAAGCTATGTACTTTCTTTAGGCGAGTCGGACTTAATAAACATATTGCGCGTTGTTTTCTTTCTGTGGGCTGCAATATTGTTGCTAAGAGGTTTAAGCATACTGCATGAATACAGTATAAAACAGGTTATTTTATCAATAATTGCTACAGTTTTTGGAATGGCAATCGTGATTTTCCTTTTACTTTTGGTCGTAAGTCTTTTCAATAAGGTTGCGTCGTTCATAGTGTCAATAATTAATGAAATTGTGCTGCATTCGCAACAATAGGAGCAAATATATGAGAAAGATTAAAAGCTTTTTAAGGCAAGGCATTGTATTGGGGCTTGCAGCCATTGTTTTTTGCTTTTCCGCATCTGCTCAAAAAGCAGAGCCTCAGCTTAAAAAAGCAATCGACATTACGGTCGTTTCAGATACGGAAATCGAGACTCAGGATTTTAGCTTAATGGCCGATAAGACTGCAGGCAGTATAATACTCAAGGATAAGCGTACCGGCGCTTGTTGGTACAGCAACCCTACAGACGGCGATCTGCAAACCAATATGAAAGGTATTAATAAAATGCAGATGGAATCGCAGCTTATAGTAAACTATCTTATTAACGGAAAAACCTCCAAGCAGGCTACAAGCTTTGCCTCTTCAACTGAAAAAGAAGGCATAATGCTTTCGGTTGATTCAAATGGAATAAAGATAACATATAATTTTATTAGTGAAAAATTTGAAATTCCTGTTCTGTATTCTCTTGATGAGTATGGACTGGTGGCTTCCGTACTCAGCAATGAAATAGTTGAAAGCGGAGAAAACGAGATCACCGAGATTTCTTTGCTTCCTTATTTTGGGGCTTCAGGTGTAAATGACAAGGGATATTTTTTAGTTCCTGACGGCAGCGGTTCTTTAATCAATTTTAATAACGGAAAAACCGGTAGTAGTTATCAACAGAAAATTTACGATACAGATGGTCTCATGAATTCCGATACCAATATTGTAAAGGTTGAAATCGCCAAGCTTCCGGTGTTTGGAATTGAAAAAAACGGATGTACTCTTCTTTCGGTTATTCAAACAGGAGCATCAAGTTGTAAACTGATGTCTTACGTGAGCGGTACAAACGGAAATTACAATTACATATATCCCCAATTTACTTATAGGCAGTCAGCTGCTTATAAAATGCTTTCTAAAACATGGTATCCGATAGAGATAAATTTTGTTTCACCTCTTTCTGTAAAGGAAAATTTTACGGTAAGATATTCTCCTGTTGTTAAAAAGTACGGCGGTTACAGTGATATGGCTGACTGCTATAGAAATATGCTTGATATAAAAGACGCCATGGGTAATAAAAGCATTGACAATGTTCCGCTTTATCTCGATTTATACGGAAGTGCAAAAGTAAGCGATAATATTTTGGGCTTTCCTGTTATGGTAAATCGGTCACTTACCTCATTTGATGACGCCGAAAATCTTTTATATCAGCTTTTAAATAATGGTGTAGACAGTATGAAGGTCCGCTATTTAGGAACTTCCTCTATGGGAATTACTAATATTAAGGTTCCTACATCGTTTGAACCGACTTCGGCAATGGGTGGTATAAAGGGATTTAATAAGCTTGTTGAATTTGCTGATAAAAACAATATAGAAATTTATCCGGATAATGATTTTATCTTTTTCAGAAAACCTACGTTTTCTCTTATAAAGCAAATGGATGCCACAAAAGATGTTTGCAATAAAATAGGTTCTTTCTATCAGTATGAAACGAGCAACGGAAAGGTCAAATACAATTCTGTAAACAGATATGCTTTGCAGCCTGCCAAGGTTGAGTGTGCTGCTGATAAATATCTTAAATCTTACGCAAAGCTCAACAATAAATACATATCAATGTCAACCTTGGGCAGCTTTATCTATTCAGATTTCGGTAATGAAATTTGCCTTTCAAATTCTACTGCCGAGAAATTTACAGGAATATTGCAGAACTACAACGAAAATAATTTTAATATTATGCTTGAAGCCCCTAATGCTTATGCGCTGCCGTATGCCGATTCGGTAATAGCGGCTCCAACATCTTCAAGCTGTTTTGACTTAGAGGATGAAACGGTTCCGTTTTATCAAATGATCATGCATGGAAGCGTTTCATACTCAGTACCATCGGTCAATCTTTCTGATTCTGATGTGGAGGTACTTAAGGCAATTGAAACCGGAAGCGGCCTTATGTATTCGCTGTCAAATGCGGATTATTCGGTGCTTTGTTATGATGACTATGATAAGCTTTACAGTGTAACTGCAAATAACTGGATTGACGAAATTTCCGAGAATTATTTGAAAGTAAAGCAAGCGCTGTCTTCGGTTACGGATAAGTTAATGGTTTTTCATGAAAATGTAAGTAGTGGTGTAAGCCGTACAGTTTATGAAAACGGCGTTGAAATATTTGTTAATTATAATGACTTTAGTGTTGATTTGAGCGGCACAAAGCTTGAAGCAAAATCCTATCTGATCAAACAGGGGGAGAGTAAATGAAACAATCTAAAATGACTCTGCAAAAAAAACGGTCTTTAGTTGGTTTGGCATTTACATCCCCTTGGATAATTGGCTTTATATTTTTATTCTTTATTCCGCTGATTAAAACAGTATTCTACTCTTTTTCGTCTATTGATATGGGTAATTACGGTTTTGATCTTAATTGGGTCGGTTTTAAAAATTATCGCGTTACTTTTTTGGAAGATCCGAATAATTTAAGAATGATTATTTCTTCAATAGGCAATGTTATTGTATCGGTTATTGTAATTGTGGTTTTCAGTATGTTTTTGGCAATTATTCTTAATCAAAATTTTTTCGGACGTTCTGCGGCACGCGTCGTTTTCGCATTGCCTATTATTATAGCATCCGGTGTTATTATCGTCCTGTTAAAAGAAAATGTTTTACAGCAAAATATGGGTTCAACGGAAACTGCAACAACTATTTTTCAAAGCAACGGCGTACTGGACTTTTTAAAGGAAATGGGATTGACCGATAAATTAGTTTACTTTTTTGAAGGCTTGGTAAATGATATTTTTGATGTGGTATGGCGTTCGGGAATACAGATCATACTTTTTCTTTCAGCGTTGCAATCTATTCCGGCTTCATCATATGAGGCGGCTAAAATTGAAGGTGCAACTGCGTGGGAGAGCTTTTGGTTTGTAACTTTTCCAATGGTTAGCCCATTCCTCCTAGTAAATATTATTTATACAATTATTGATACTTTTACGAATTCAACAAATACTGTAATGCAAAAAATTTTTAGTTTGGTTTCGGGAATTGAGTATGAACAGGCAGCAGCGTTCTCTCTGGTGTACTTTATTCTGGTTTTGATGGTTGTAGGATTGGTATATATAATAATGAATAAGCAGTTGGAAAAGTAGGAGGGTGAAAAATGGAGAGAACGGTCAAAAGTACTCTTGCCGGAAAGAATAACCGACCAAAAGGATACTATTACGGAAAAACCGCAAATGTACTTTTTTCGGTATTTCGTGCATCTTTGCTTATAGGCTTGGCGTACATTGTTTTATATCCAATATTATTCATGTTGAGTACTGCTCTGAGGGGTTCTCAGGATTATTATGATCCAACGGTTATTTGGCTGCCAATACATTTTTCTTTGCAGTCATTTAAAATGGCTATTGAACTTTTGAATTATTGGAAAACGATGGGGTATACAGCAGTTATTTCGATAGGTGCGTCACTTATACAGGCATTGGTTTGCGCTACTGTCGGGTACGGGCTTGCAAGGTATAATTTCAAGGGTAAAAAACTAATTATTACCGCTGTTATCCTTACCATAATAGTTCCTGCACAGACAATAATAATACCGCTTTATGAGCAATATCGTTTTTTTGATTTCTTTGGTATATCAAGATTGCTGGAACTTATCTTCGGCAGCAATTTTACAGTTAATCTGACAAATACAATTTGGGTGTATTACCTCCCGGCGCTTTTAGGTAACGGTCTTAGATCCGGTTTATTTATTCTTGTATTTATGCAGACATTCCGGGGCTTTCCGCAGTCTATCGAGGAAGCAGCTTTTATTGACGGATGCGGAAATTTGCGTTGCTATTTTTCAATCATTATTCCGAATGCGATCAATGCGTTTGTAACAGTTTTTCTATTCTCATTTGTCTGGCATTGGAACGATTATTATTATTCCGGAATGCTTATGAGCGGAAATTCTACCCTTTCTTTAGCACTCAGGACACTTTCCACCACGGCCTCCGGTGTATTCAGCAATCAGGCCGATCCTGTGGCAAATGCAGTTTGTGTTCAGGCAGGTTGCTTATTGGTAATCCTTCCGCTGCTAGTAGTTTTTTTCTTTGGTCAAAAAGCTTTTGTCGAAAGTGTTGAGCGGACAGGTATGGTCGAATAAGGGAAATATTTAAAGCAGATTGTTTTTTTATGATATATCAAAGCCAAAATGAAAGGTGATCAATATGAAAACTTTTTTCAGAAAAACGATAGCAATGTTTCTTTGTATAGCAATGTCGGCATCGGTTGCAGCCTGTGATAATGAAAGTAATACTGTTATTGACAATAGTAGTAATAGTAGTACAACTAAAATAGTTTCAAATGACTATGTTTCAAAGGTTAACTACGAAGCAGAACACCCTTACGTTGAATACAAGGGCAAACCATATCTTATGCTTGCTGTTCAGATGCGTTTGGACTGGATATATGAGGATCAAAGCCGTGACATAGCGTTTATACAAGAAAATTTTGCCAAGGCAAAAGAGGATGGTTTTGATTCCGTGATTATTCCGATCAGTTGGAATCAGATCGAGCCTGAAAAAGGGGTATTCAATTTTGACCGTCTTGAGCTTTACTATAAGTATTTGGATGAATATGATTTGTCAGTACAGTGGATATGGGGCGGTACCAACTCATGCGGATCGGGTGCGGCGGTACCTGAAGACATCCGAAAAGATCCGGAAACGTATAAACGCATGCTGACCGGAAAACCGGAAATCGACGATATGATCGGCAAGGACGGTGCAGGTGTTGTGTGGATCGACTTTTCCTGCAAAGCCACTATGGAGCGTGAGCAAACGGCTCTTGCGGCTATGATGGAATGGATTGCTGGAAATGATACGAATAAGCGATGTGTGATGATCCAGGTCGATAACGAGGTCGACCAAGGCGCCGGTAACTTCCAACCTGACCAAACGGATGCAACTCAAAATCTTGTGGGGCAATGGTGGCAGACAAAAGAAGGTCATGATAAATATTGTTGGGTAGGCGGTCAGCGCGACGCAGTATTCGCCCAATTAAGTGCTTTAGGCGATGTAATTCATAAAAGCTCATATAATTGCGTTACCCGAGTTAATTTAAGTGGCGCCGGAAGAGACACTATTCCGGATTTAAAGCTCGACTATATGGATCTTCTTGATACTACCGGTATTGATATTGTGGGTGTCGACTGTTATGCTACCACTTGGGATGCACTTGCAAACTATATTACAGAGTCCGGCGATAATGTGACCCATATTGCAGAGGCAAGCTGTACTTATGAATTTGGTTACAGTGTAGCAAAAATGTTTGAGCGCGGTGAAGGAATACTGCTTTACTGTCATAGAGACGACAGAGCTGATTTCGGTATGTATGAAAGGACAACGCGGCAAAACCAGCAATGGGTCGAAAAGCCGACAACCGCTGAGTCTCGACAGTTTTTACAGATGTTAAGGAAAGTCGGAGATAAGCTGGCATTTGCTGTACCGAACGGTGAGGTGCTTGAATTTAACGGTGAACATACAAAAGGCGGTGTTGATGTAACCTCTACACTTAATAAGCTTTCTATCAGATTTACAAATAATAATGATGCTTTGGGCATGGCATTTCCTGTAAGTGATAAGGAATGGATTTTAATGGCAAACAGAGATAATTGTCAATTTGAGTTTGATGATTCTGTTACCGTATCTGCTGCGACATTCGGTAAATATGACGGGGACAATTGGAAGGTTCAGAACACCTCTGCAGTACAAGGTAACAAGGTTACTGTTAATGCTTATCAGGTTGTTAAGGTCGATTTGAAGTAACAACAATTTGGTTTAAACGGATTAAATAATGGCCTTATTGACAAGGTAATCCTGAGATTATACGGAAATAGCGATTATAAGCAAAATCATATTGTTATAAAAACGGACTTTGCATTTAATGAAGTTTTTAATATTTCAAAAGCGCAGAAGCATATCCCCATTATGGACTTTATATATGTCATTTGGGTTTGTTTTAAAACATAAAAAGGAGAATAATAATGAAAAAACTATCCATATTACTTAGCTTATTGCTTACATTGGCATTTGTCGCAACTTCTTTTACAGGCTGCGGTAAAACAAGTCAAACGGGTGACAGCAGTAGCAGCAGTTCCAATTTGGAGGACTTTACTAATGCTAAAATAGTATTGTTTGCAGCTTCCGATAGCGATGAAATAAGCGAAGCAGTTAAAGAAGCAGGGAACAAATGGCGTGATGATTACGGCGGAAAAGTAGAATATCTTTATGGCACTGACTGGAATCAGCGCATGTCAAAGCTTGCCACCCTTATCGCTACAGGACAACAGCTTGACGTTTATTATTCCGGAACCTATGGTGACGTTCCTAAACTTCCGGTTAAAAACATGACTCTTCCTGTTGATGAATATCTTGAGGATACAGATGAAATTTCGGTTGATTTAAGTAAAAAAGGTTTTTCATTCAATGGTAAGACATATGGGTTCGCTACTAAGTACAACTATCTGCCAATGAGTATTATTTATAATAAAACGATTTTTGATAACAACGGTGAAAAAACACCTCATGAATATTACAAAGAGAACAATTGGACCTGGGATACTTTCCGTAAGGTAGCTAAGGATCTGACACAGGATCTTAATAATGACGGCGTTATTGATCAGTACGGTTATGGAAGCTGGCTTCCGCAACTGTTTATGCAGTCTGCGGGTGTTGCAGACTATATTGACGCGGATTATAAATTGAACCTTGATGATCCGAGAATTGCTAAAACCGCTCAGTTTATGCAGGAGTGCGGTTTTAAGGATAAGAGCTTTGTCCCGGGTATTTGGGACGGTATTAATTATTTTCTTAGCGGGAAACTTGCAATGTACGGCGAGCGTTCCTCATATGTTGGATATAGCCTCGAACATGGTCTTACAGATGAAGTCGACTTCGCTCCTTTCCCGCAGAGCCCCGATAATAACAGTCAAGTGAAGTATGGAGCTTGGATTGACGGATACTCAATTCTCAGCAATACTAAAAACGCCGCTGCTTCAGCTAAGTTTATTAAAAGTTATTTGGCTCCTGTCATGTCAGGGATTCTTAAACAGGAGCGTTCTGAATCCCAATTCTGGAAAGGCTACACCGATGAACAGCAGAAGCTTATCGATGAAATGATGCCTAACTCTTTCTGCTTAAATTCAATGGGCTATAACGACTTCGATACTATTTCACGTGAAATGTGGACCAGTATTTACCGAGACGGTAAGTCTCCAAGCTCTGTTTTCGCAAGCGGTAAGCCAAAACTCCAAGCACAGTTAGATGCCTGCCTTTCAGATAACAAGATCCAGGGTGTTGAAGATTATACCCCTATAGGAACGATTGACTTCGAAAACGGTATGGCTCCAATGGTTGAAAAAACAACCGGTTGTGCTAATCTTGAAGGAGCACTTTCGGGTAATCAGTCACTTACTGTTACCTGTCCTCAAATAGAAAGCGGCAGCAATCCGCCTGTACTTATTAATACTGATGCTGCCACTGCTAAGCTGCCAAGCGGACACACATATAATATTTCTCTAAAGTATTCGTTACCAAAGGAACTCTCCGGATATGATACGATCTATTTCCAAATCCGTTCACTCTCCGCAATAGATGATTATGATGCAGGTACTTCGGATACGCTTGTGCTCAACAGTTCATCTGATAAGTCAGGCACATTAGAAGGTAGTATTAACCTACCGGTAAGCAAGAATAAAAACGATTATGTTCTTGTTATGAGTTTCACCGGAAATGGCGGTAAGGTAATAATCGACGATATATCTATTACAGAGTAATACTTTTTTGGGGAATTATAAATTTAATTCCCCAAAATCACCATATTTTTGCGGCAATTTTTTGAATTTTCAGAGAGGGGAAGATATATGAAAAGGGCATTTTCCTTATTGCTTTCTGCAATAATCTCCTTAAGCGTAATATTGCCTGTTCAGTTCAACGCTGCAAGTGAATCACCTGCAATTCCTTCCTTTACTTCTTTTGGAACCGAAACTGAACTTCCGGGTGATTGGAACATAGCTAATGCTAACAACATCGGCACTGTATATGAGTCCCAAAATGCAACTTCAGCTAAACTGAGTGATAGCCTTAAAGACTTCGGCCTTGATTTTAAGCTTAAGGCTCCTGCGGGGACTGTAGCTCCTTTTGCAGTTTTAATGCGCGATACAAACGGAAACTCTTATGAATTCGCAGTTAATAAGACTGCCGGTGAGGGGATTTCCTTCAGCGGATATACCGAAGCTACATTTGCCGACAGCTCTTTAAATTTAGCAGACGACAATTGGCACAGTGTTAGCGTTAGATTGAGAGCTCAGCGTGCAGTTATTTTGGTTGACGGTGTAAAGGTAATGGATCACACTCTGGCAGATGAGGCCGCGGCCGGCGCTTTAAGCCTTAACATAGGTTCTGCAAATGTATATACTTCCGCAATCAATATTTATAATGTTAAGGCTGAGGATATGGATGCTGTGGCAGATTATGATTTTGCAACAGATACATATCAAAAGGCTTTACCGGGTGTTACATGGACTTATGATACCGGTGATGGAACCAACGGTATTCAAACCATAAATACATGGTCGAATATTAACGTTAAGTCCGCTTCTAACTCTGCAGAGGTTCAAAGTCTTGCCAATGTTACTGAATTTGCAATGGAGTTAAAGGCTTATATTAAGCTTTCCGGCGGCAATGAATGGCAGCGCGGTATTCAGATTAAATTTTCTAACGGTGATTATGTCTGGATTTGCAGAAGTGTTGCACATTATTATTCCGGCGGAGTTCAAACATATAATAAAACCTACGATAGTATAGACAGTTCTTTACATACATTTGATATTGTATGGTCTAAGGATACCTTAAAGGTTTATCTTGATAAGAAAACAGCACCTATTTTCGAATGCGGGCATGCTGCCGCAAGTAGCGCTAAGCCTGTTGTTTTAAACACGGCAATGCAAAATACATCAGCTCTAAAAATAGTGTCTCTTAAAGTAAAAACAGGTAAGGGTGTACATGACCTACAGATTGAAAAGCCGGCTCCTGTTTTTACGTCTGAGGAAACTGATGCTTATTACACGGCTTTTAATGTGAAAAACGATCTTTCAGGTTCGTTAAGTTCATGGAATTGTGAAAATGTGGGTGACGCCTTTCGCTCGACTGTGGCCGGTGATATTGTCCTTAACAACGGAATTGAAAATTTTGGTCTCGATTTTAAGGTTTTGACACCTGATGAGGCAATTGCTCCTTTTGCAGTGCTTATGCGCAACGCCGATAACAGGGCTTATGAGTTTACGGTTAATAAAACAGACGGTTCAGGCATTAATTTCAGCGGTTATTCGGAAGCTGATTTTTCTGATGCGTCGCTTAATATTTCAGACCGGCAATGGCATTCAGTAAGTCTCAAAATGAGAGGCAGCCGTATGGTAGTAATGATTGACGGTGTTAAGGTAATTGACCGCACACTGACCGACTCGGCTACATCAGGTTCAATTTTACTGAAAGTGAATTCGGCTGACGTATATTTTTCGGACATTAACCTTTACAATGTTAAAACTGAGGATATGGATACATTAGCTGATTATGATTTTTCGACTGATACATATCAAAATGCACTTCCGGGTATCAACTGGAGCTATGACGCTAATGAAAAAGCCATAACAACTGCTGATCTTGAAAATAACGCTAATGTTAAGTCAGCGTCTGCTCTTGATGAAGTTCAGGACCTTGCAAAGGTGAGCGAATTTGCAGTCGAATTTAAGGTCAAAACGGAAGTTGTGGGTGATAATACTTGGCAGCGAGGTACTCAGATCGTTTTGCCAAACGGAGACAAAATTCAGCTTTTGGGATCATGCTATCGCTCATTTTTTTATGGCTATCCGTCGGACAATGAAGTGAGAAATGATAAGTCACATAGTGCTTTTGATACTGAATGGCATGTATTCGATATTGTTGTTACAAAAGAAACAGTAAAGGTGTATCTTGACAAACAGTTAGCCCCTGTCTATGAAAGAGCTCGTCTTACAGACGATACTATCGGAAATGTTGCCTTTGGTACATTTATGCAGACAGGTTCAAAGGTTACATTGGCTTCATTAAAGCTAAAGACAGGCTCGGGGGTACACGATCTTGAGGTTGAGCGTCCGGCTCCGGAAATGACGCCGGCCGATACTGCCCCTTACTTTGATTCATTTGGAACTACTACCGCACTTTCAGGTAATTGGGCTTCGTTTGATGCTACAAACATAGGCGATGCTTTCAGATCAGCCGCTGCCGACGAGATAGTTCTGAGCGACAGCACGAAAAACTTCGGACTTGATTTTAAGGTTTGTATTCCGGACGAGGCTATTAACTCTTTTTCCGTACTTATGAGAAAGTCTGACTCGGCTTATGAACTAGGTGTTAACAGAACAGATGGCTCTGGAGTCACATTTTCCGGTTACAACCAGACACTTTTGGCTGATTCTACACTTAAAATAGCAGACGGCCAATGGCATAATATTAGTGTCAGAATGTTGGATAGCCGTGCAGTATTGCTTGTTGATGGTGTTAAGGTTGTAGACGGAGCCTTAAACGGCAATTCCGACGGCGCTGTAGTGCTGAAGATAAATTCAGCGGATGTTAATTTCTCGGGGATCAAGATTTATAGCGCTACCGTTGATTCTATAAACACTGTGGCGGAATATGATTTTTCTACTGACAGTTATTCTGATATAATACCCGGCATTAACTGGGCGTATGATACATCGGATGATATTAAATGCATCAAAACGAGTGATGTTGAAAATACAGGCAAAATACAGTCAGCATCTAAATCAGAAGAGGTTCAGCAATTAGCACGGGTTACTGATTTTGCTATGGAAATCAAGATGAAGATTGATATTACAGACCCTAACGCTTGGCAGAGAGGCCTTTCAATAAATCTTCCTAACGGACATTCTTTTCAGATGTTAAACTCGATTTTCCGTTATGATTTTTGCAGTGATAAAACCACACAATTAGCTCATGACGATTTTGCTAAGAAATGGCATACCTTTGATATAATATATACAAACGGATTTTTGAAAATTTATCTTGATAAGGTAAGAGCGCCTATTTATCAATTACAGACAGATGCTCCTGGAGCGGCACAGATAATCAGTTTATTTTCATATTTGCCAAATTCAAATGTGCAAATCAAAATCGCAAGTCTTAATTTAAGAACTGGTGCAGGAATCCACGATCCTGAGTTTTCACCTGAGATAAAAGCAACGCAATCTATTATAGATCTGACAAGTAAGGAGGGCTGGAAACCCATAGAAAACGGCATTGCTGCCACTAACGAATCCGGCTACGGTCATAGTTACAGCGGTTGGGGCTATAATATTGCCAAGGCAAAGGATTTCATCTTTGACTTTACGCTGAAGTTTAAAGAAGATGAAAAGGAAGCGATGTCAATTAGCCTGAGATACAATCTTTATAATAATCATAACGAGGGTTACGTACTTTCATTCTCTTCACGCAAGCTTGTTATTGCCAAATATAACGATGACAATTTCCAGAGAACCAATATCGAAACCTTTAAGATTGATTTCAGAAAGGGCGTTAAGGTCAGAATAGTGGCACACGATAATGAGCTTTGGATAGCATTTGACGGAGTACGCAAATTCAGGCTTACGGATGCGATGGATAAGGACGGATATATCCAGGTTGCACATTCTCCAAAAATGGGTGAGGAAGGTGTTACAATTACGGATATTTCACTTTTGTATTATAATGAGGAAACGGCTAATAATGGTATAACCGATGAAACAAGCAGTGGTCCGAAGATTATTGCAGATTATTCTGTTACATCTCAGGAAGAAGCAGATGCATTTTTCTACGGAATGTTTGATTATGTAAATTATGCCGGCAAGGATGCTATCAAGCTATCTGCTCAAGGTAAAAACCGTGAAAATACAATTCATCCGACAAAGATTGGCGATTTTGTCCTTACCTTTTATATGAATATGGATGAAGCTTCTGATATTAATATTTTCTCGCTTAATCTGCGTAAAGGATATAATGATACCCGTGACTTTGGCTTCAGAGTACAGTTTTCAAAAACATCGGTTCAGCTATTTGAATCTAAGGAAGGTTCACACGGTGCGAATAAGTTTATAGCTATGGGCGTTACAGATATGAAGGGTTGGGTGCCTATAAAAATTGTTGCTCACGGTGATACTGTTGCGGTTTTCGTAAATGATGAACTGCTTATTTTGGATAAAACTGCAGAGTTAGCGCCAGGAGTAATTACTTGTAGCAACAATTTTCTTGGGGCCGACGAACTATACCTTTCTGATATACTTATAACTGAGTATTACGATGGTGCAATTCCGGCAGGTGCAACGGTCAAGGCACCTCCTGCAAGAATAAATAAGGCTAAGATATCTAACAGAAAGGTTGCTTTATCTGCCGCTTCATCTAATAATAATACTGCTCCAGTAATTAGCAGTGATAAATCAGGCAGTCTTATTTTGAGAATAGTTCTTATTTCACTGGGCGCTATAATTCTATTGGCAGCGGTCATATCCGGAGTTTTTCTAATCAAAAAACGGAGGAAAAAGATAGTTAAGCAAAAAACTTAATGCGGTTATAATGGCTGTTTGGGAGATTAATAATCGGAAGAACAGCCATTTTGTTTAAATTTATTTATAAACTTTTATGTCTGAGAAAGGATATTTGATCTTATGCAGAATTATAAATATGCCAAGGAAGCAAAAGAAAAGCTGCAGTTTACGGTAAATACAGAAATCAAAGCAGTTCCGGATATTGAACATCCTGTAATGAAAAAATTTATGGTGGATAACCCTACCTTACCTCAAATTTCTAAAATAGAAATAATAAAACCCATTGAAAAATCCGTTAAGGCTAACATTGAAAAGCAAAGCGGAAAACAGTTTACAGACGGTAAGGATAGTTTTGTCATTTGTATGAATAATTCCATAGTTACAATACAGGCTGATCATAAATGCGGAGTTTTAAACGGACTTATGACTTTTTTACGCCTGTTGGATGAAAACGGCTGCTTTGGATATGAATGTCTTTATGACCATCCTTTCAGTTCTTTCAGAGGCATAAAACTACTTATGCCTTCCCATGATGAAATAAACCATTTCAAGGAGTTTATAGACACAATGGTATTTTTTCGCCATAATACCGTTATGCTTGAAATCGGAGGTGCTATGGAATATAAACGCCATCCTGAAATAAATGAAGGATGGGAAGAATACGCACAGTTTATGTCTGAGTTTTCCGGAAAATCGAAAAAAATCCAGGAAGAAACATGGCATTGGCGTAAGAATTCAATACATTCTAACAACGGCGGTGCGTCTTATCTTACTCAGGAAGAGGTTAAGGACATTATTGCCTATTGCGCAGAACGCGAGGTCAATATTATTCCGGAGGTACCTTCCACATCGCACTGTGACTATTTGCTTACCCGTCATCCTGAATTGGCAGAACGTCCTGAAGATCCGTATCCGGATACTTTTTGCCCGTCTAATGCTGATTCTTATAAGCTTTTGTTTGATGTTTTGGACGAGGTTATTGAAGTATTTAATCCCGAAATAATTAATGTCGGACATGATGAATATTATTCAATTAATATTTGTGATCGTTGCCGCAAGCGACTTCTGGATAACGATGAAATTTTTGCAGAGGATATAACAAAAATTCACGACTATTTAGCGGGCAAGGGCGTTAAAACTATGATTTGGTGCGATAAGCTGATGAATGTTCTGACAGAGGATGGTCAGAATCAAGGCGGAGCGCTTAACAGAGTTTATAAAGGCTGGAGTGTTAATAATGATTTTTGGAGCGTTATACGTCCTACATGGCAGGCAAGAAATGTAATACCAAAGGATATCATTTGTATGAACTGGTATTGGTCTTTTGGAGAAAAATATGACGAAGAACTAAAAGATTTTTCTGTAATTTTTGGTAATTTCAGAGGAATGAATATGAGCAATTACCGTTGTCGCTGCGGAGAGAATACAGCCGGAGGTATGTGCTCTAACTGGGGCGCTACAAGACCGGTATACTTACAAAGAAACCGCATTTATATTTCTATGGCGTACAATGATGTTCTATATTGGGATACGAGCTACAATGATATTGACGATGAAGAGTTCCGACTTTGCGTAGAACAATGCTTTAAGACACTTTATGATTATAATTACGGTGCTCCTCAAAACCGTAAGGATAAGTATATTGAAATAATTCATACTACTGATCGCTTTGTTTGGTATCACGGGTTTGTAGATGGTATTTATACCGACGGTGATAAATACCATAAGGATTATTATTTGGGGCATTACGTGATCAAATATACAGACGGTACAGCTTTTAATAAAGAGGTATTTTTAGGAGAAAATATTGGCTATTATGATGTTGAGTGGTACGGCAAATCTGTAGAAGAAGGCGCTTCTGACGGTACGCCCGGCATACGTAACGTACGGCTTGAACCAAAGCTCGGAGAAATCTCTTATTCAACCCTTCCCGTTTTTATAGAAGGTAAAGTATACTATAAATATCTAATTGAAAATCCGTATTGTGATAAAGAAATAAAAAGCATCAGCTTTGTTCTACCCGATGATGCGAACTGGACTGTAACTCGCATATAATAAAAATGCTGTGCTTATTCAAAATCAAAAAAGCTGAATATAACATATAAGGAGATAAAATATGTATAAAAATGTTGAAAAGCCTCTTCTTTGCGGAGATTATTCAAGCAGCTTATATTATCGCGATTACCGTTATCTTTCGGACGATGTTACTGTGCTTAAAAATCCACAT